>NZ_JBCGFQ010000093.1:0-6600 GCF_040984075.1 Pseudomonas sp. I2 | reverse complement strand
CGACAGCGCCTCTGCCGCCCCCACCAGCACCCGCAACCCAGCAGCGCCGATATCCCCCCTCGGCGCGAACGGCGCCAAGGCCTGCCGGCACTTCTCCAGGAACGGCCCCTCGTAGCTCCGCTTGAGCGCCTCCAGCTCCGGCGACCCGGCCAGCGCCGCGGACACACCAGGTATCTCGCGCCCCTGGGTCATCACGCACTCCACGTAGGCCGCGGCGATCACCCCGGCACGTACCTGCAGGCTGGCTTCGCTGACCGCCAACGCCGCCTCGAGCATGCTCGTCTGACGCGCGTCGTACTCCTCGTACAGCGCTACCAGCAATCCCGTGCGGGTTTCGAAATGGTCATACACCACCGGCTTGGTCACCCCAGCCTGCTCTGCCAGGCGCCCCAGGCTCAAGGCGTCGGTGCCCTCGTCGCGGATCAGTTGCCAGGCCACGTCGAGCAATTGGCGGCGCCTCGCCTCACGGGACAGGCGTTTGCGCGGCAGCGGTTTGTCATCGCTTGACATCGATTACCTACCAAAAGTAACTTACCAACAGTAACTTACTACGAGTATATAACGCCGCCCCCACTCACGCACCCTTTCATCTGGAGAACCGCCATGCATGCCCTGATCGTCATCGGCCACCACGACCCAGAATCATTGACCCATGCCCTCGCCCAACGCATCGCCGACGGCCTGGCCAGCGCCGGCCACACGGCCGAAATCGCCGACTTGGCCCGAGAAGGCTTCGACCCCCGCTTCGGCCTGGCCGACCATGCCGTGCATCGTCGCCTGGCCCCACCACCGGCGGATGTGCTCGCCGAGCAGGCGCGCATCGAGCGCGCCGATGCGCTGGTGCTGGTGTACCCGGTCTACTGGTGGTCGCTGCCAGCGCTGCTCAAGGGCTGGGTCGAGCGTGTGTTCAGCAATGGCTGGGCCTTCGACTACCAGGTCAACGGCCCGACCATCAAGAAACTCCAGGGCCTTACCGTGCACCTGGTCGGCGTCGCAGGTGCCGATGCCGGTACCTTCGAGCGGCATGGCTACGGCGAGGCGATGCGCGTGCAAATCGAACACGGCATCTTCGACTACTGCGGTGCTCAGGTACTGAGTTCGAACGTGCTCACCGACAGCGAGGGCCAGGATCCCAAGGGCCACCTGCGCACCGCCTGGCAACTGGGCCAGCAGTTGTTCGAGCCGGCCCGCAGCCAAACAGCATAGGAACCCGACCTTGCTTGCCCATGCCTTAGCCCGTCAGCGACCATTCGGCCAACGGCCAGTAGCGACCCTTGCGTGACTCGTAGAGGGTGAAGTGCCGGACGGCGAGGAAGAACGCCGGTGCCGCCGCGGCTTCCGGCGGCTGGCCACGGAAGTCCCTCGACAGCGTCAGGTGTGGCCGGTACTCGCGGACCTGCTCGGCAATGCCCAGCGGCAGCGCCGCCTGTTGCAGGGCATAGACCAGTTGCCGCAGCGCCGGTGGCGTCTCCCCAGGTTCGAGCACCAGCACACCGGCGCGCTGCCACACCTGCAAGCGGTCGAGCAGCAGGCGCAAAGGCGCGTCCGGGCGCGTGAGATTGTCGACCGCAGCGCACAGGGCCGGCAACCGCGCGGCATCCACATCGCCCAGAAACAGCAGGGTCAGGTGGAAGTTCTCGGCCGGTACGGGCCTTCCACTGCGCAGCCCCAGGCTGCGCCGCCACTGGGCGATGGCACGGCGCTGGGCATCGCTGACCGGCAAGGCGAAGAACAGGCGCTTGAAGGGCGCACCGCTGGGGCGTGAATCCTGGGCCATGCATGCTCCTCGATCTGTGGGGCGCCAGCCCCGAGTGTACGCTCACCTCGATACCTGGCAGATGAACCAGGATGAAACGTTTGCGCCTTCCACTTAAGACGGGTGCACAGGCCTGGCACGATTGTTTATGCTGGCGGGCTCAAGCCATGGCGCATGGCCATTTCGACAAGTATCCGTTCATGAAAATCGCACTCGTCCTGATCTTCGCACTCTCGATCGCCTATGTTCACTTGCGCGGTCGGGTTCGCCACAAGCTGACCCGCCAACTGGGCGATCACTCCAGCTTCCTGGCTCCGGTCAACAGCTTCCTGTACCTGTTCTCCCAGCACCCGGCCAAGCCCTACCTGCCGGTCGAGTCCTTCCCCGAACTGCAGCCGCTCAAGGACCACTGGCGGGAAATCCGCGAGGAGGCCCAGCAACTGCTGCACGTGGGCGAGATCAAGAAATCCGACAACTACGACGACGTCGGATTCAATTCGTTCTTCAAGACCGGCTGGAAGCGTTTCTACCTGAAGTGGTATGGCGAGAGCCACCCCTCGGCGATGAAGCTGTGCCCACGCACCACCGAGTTGCTGCAGGGTATCGGCTCGGTCAAGGCGGCCATGTTCGCCACCCTGCCGCCAGGCGCCAAGCTGGTGCGCCACCGTGACCCCTATGCCGGCTCCTACCGCTACCACCTGGGCCTGGACACGCCCAACGACGACGGCTGCTACATCGATGTCGATGGCCAGAAGTACGCCTGGCGCGACGGCGAGGCAGTGGTGTTCGACGAGACCTACATCCACTACGCCGCCAACACCACCGAGCACAACCGCATCATCCTGTTCTGCGACGTCGAGCGCCCGCTCAAGTACCGCTGGGCGACCGCCTTCAACCGCTGGTTCAGCCGCAACGTCATGGCCGCCGCGGCGGCCCCCAACGACGCCAACGACAAGACCGGCGGCATCAATCGCCTGTTCACCCGCATCTACCGCATCCGCGAGCGCGGCAAGGCCCTGAAGAAGCGCAACCGCACCCGCTACTACCTGGAAAAGTGGGCGGTGGTCGCGGCGCTGGTGCTGGTGTTCATCTACATCTGAAGCGAAGACGCTGCCCTGGCCATCACAGCCCCTCCAGAGCCTCGTTCTTCGACTAGCCTGAAAGCTCCTGTCACCACCGAACAAGGTGAAAACCATGAGCATGATGGACTGGGACGCCTACCGTAGGCAGTTGATGGCCGGCATCGGCGATCTCAAGCAGTTGTCCCCCGATACCGTGGCCGGCTACATGACTGCCAGCGGTGCCGGGGCCAAGACCAACCACCTGGATGCCAAGACCCGCGAGCTGATCTCCCTGGCCGTGGCGGTGACTACCCGCTGCGACGGCTGCATCGCCGTGCACTCCCAGCAGGCCGTCAGGCACGGCGCCACCCGTGAGGAAATCGCCGAGGCGCTGGGCGTGGCGGTGGCGATGAACGCCGGTGCCGCGCTGGTCTACTCGGCCCGCGCCCTGGATGCGGTCGGCAAGGCGAGCGACTGAACGCCTCCGGCGCCGCAGCCCTTGCGCGGCGGCGCCGGGCAACCCAGACTTGGCGGCCAAGCCCGTGCAGGAGCCGCCATGATCCACATCCGTCCCATGACCCCGGAAGACTTCGAACGCTTCTGGCCCACCTTCCAGGCCATCGTCCAGGCCCGCGAAACCTATGCCTTCGACCCCGGGCTCAGCGTCGAGCAGGCCCGCCAGCTCTGGCTGGAGCTGCCCCTGCGAACCCTGGTGGCCGAGGCGCATGGCGAGTTGCTCGGCTCGTACTACCTCAAGGCCAACGCCGCCGGCCCCGGCGCCCACGTGGGCAATTGCGGCTACATGGTCGCGCCGGCCGCCCGCGGCCGTGGCGTGGCGCGGCTGATGTGCGAGCACTCGCAAAAGCTGGCACGCCAGGAGGGCTTCCTGGCCCTGCAGTTCAACTCGGTGGTGGCGACCAACGAGGTGGCCGTGGCGCTGTGGCACAAGCTCGGCTTCGAGACCGTCGGCCGCCTGCCCAAGGCCTACCGGCACGCTCGCCTGGGGCTGGTGGACTGCCTGGTGATGTACAAGTGGCTGGCGGACGAGCCGGTGGTGGAGAAGCCCGCCCTGCTGATCGGGCGCAAGAACATCGAGGCCAGAGTATCGCGTCGGCGCGGACGCTGATCGCCCTCCTGGACCAGCGCAAGCTGCATCCGAACGATTGACTCCCCACCCGTTCGGTGGTCAGATGCGCGCCAGTTTCAGGTGTCCTGCGCCGCCGCGCGCAGGGTGAAACGGGAAGCCGGTGCGTCGTTGCCACGACAAGTCCGGCGCTGCCCCCGCAACGGTAGGCGAGCGAACCCTTCGACATACCACTGTGCGCATGCATGGGAAGGTGAACGGTTCATGATCCTCGCAAGCCCGGAGACCGGCCTGGAGCTTTTCGTTGGCAACCCGCGGTGGGCGGGCGCAGGCCGGTTTTCGCGTGCGCGCCTGCGTACGTGCTTGGTCGTCTATGCGTTGTTTCCACCGGGATCCATTCATTCCTGCGACAGTGGAACGACATGTCCCGTATCTCCAAGCTTCATACCCTGGCGGCCTGCCTGGCCGTTTCCCTTCCGACCCTGGCCGATGAACACGACGGGCCAGTACTGGCCCTGCCCTCCACGGCCATCACCGATACCCGCGACGAACAGGTCGTCGACCTGGCCACGCCGACCCGAGCCGGTTCGCGCCTGAACCTGAGCGCCCTGGAGACCCCGGCCAGCACCAGCAGCATCAGCGCCGGGCAGATCCAGCAGCGTAACAACCTCACCGTGCAAGACGCGGTGACCCGCTCGCCAGGCATCACCTCGGTCGGCACCCCAGGCAACGGCGGCACCGCCCTCTCCGCCCGCGGCTTCACCGGCCACAGCTCGGTGATGACGCTGTTCGACGGCTCGCGCCTGTACACCGGCGCCGGTACCCAGAGCTTCCCGGTCGATCCGTGGATGGTCGAGCGCATCGACGTGATCCGTGGCCCAGCCTCGGTGCTCTATGGCGAAGGCGCCACGGGCGCGGTGATCAACGTCATCCCGAAAAAACCCTTCGCCGGCGAAATCCGCAACCACCTGCGCCTGGGCTACGGCTCCTGGGACCGCCAACAGCTCGGCCTGGACAGCGGTGGCAGCCTGAGCGAGCGCCTGAGCTACCGGGTCACCCTGAACAAGCAGGAAGGCAATGGCTGGGTCGATCGCGGCGACTCGCGCAACCTGGCCCTCAGCGCCGCCCTGCGCTTCGACGCCAGCGACGACCTGAGCTTCACCCTCGCCCACGAGCGCGGCGATGCCGAGCCGATGAACTACTTCGGCACCCCGCTGATCGACGGCCACTACCGCGACAGCCTGCGCAAGAAGAACTACAACATTCGCGACGACGTCCAGCGCTACCACGACGAGTGGACCCGCCTCGACACCGACTGGACGATCAACGACCACCTCAGCGCCAGCAACCAGCTGTACTACATCAAGAGCCGCCGGCACTGGCGCAACGCCGAGGACTACACCTGGGATGCCGACCGCGGCCAGCTCGAACGCGGCAGCTACCTGCAGATCAAGCACGACCAGGAGCAGATCGGCGACCGCCAGAGCTTCACCTTCGACCACAGCCTGTTCGGCCTGGCCAGCAAGACCGTGGTGGGTGCCGAGTACAACAGGATCCGTTTCAACGTCGACAACAACTCGCCGTACGAAGACGTGGGCGGCGACTACATCGACCCCTGGCAGCCGGCACCGGGCGAGTTCCACAGCCGATCGGCGCTGCGCCCACAGACCCTGTCCACCACCCGTACCTTCGCGCTGTTCGCCGAGAACCGCACCCAGCTCACCGATCGCCTGTCGCTGGTCACCGGTGTACGCCGTGACCAGAACCACATCGATCGGGACAACCTGGTCAGCGACACCCGCAGCGACCGCAGCCTGCAGGGCGGCAACTGGCGCGCGGGCCTGCTCTTCGCGGTGACCGACGAGCTGTCGCTGTACGGCCAGTACTCCACCAGCGAGGACGGGGTCAACAACCTCATCAGCCTCAACCCGACGCAGATGAACTATGACCTGACCGAGTCGAAGCAGACCGAACTGGGCCTCAAGCAGCGCTTCTGGGACGGCCGTGGCGAGTGGACTCTGGCGGCCTACCACATCGTCAAGAAGAAGCTGCTGGTGGACGACCCGGTCACCCACGAGAAGCAGCAAGCCGGCCAACAGACCTCCGACGGCCTGGAGGCGACCCTGGAGCTGGCCCTGGCTAACCAGTGGCAGGTATCGGCCAACGCCGCCGTGGTACGCGCCAAGTACGATGACTTCGATGAAAGGGTCGGCGGCGTTCCCCAGGACCGCGCCGGCAACCGCCCGGCCAACGTGCCGCGCCGCACCGCCAACCTGTGGCTGAGCAAGGGTTTCGGCCAGACCGTGGATGCCGGCATCGGCCTGCGCTACGTCGACGAGCGCTACGCCAACACCGCCAACAGCCAGAGCGTCCCCGGCTACACCGTGGTCGATGCCAACCTCGGCTGGCAGGTGCTGCCGGACGTGCGCCTGGGGCTGCAGTTGAACAACCTGTTCAACCGTGACTATGTGGTGGCCGCCCACAGTGGTGAGCAATGGCTGCTCGGCGCGCCACGGTCGTACTTCGCGACAGTCGACTACAGCTTCTGACCTGAGCGGCTTTCTCCAATTGAGCGGTACTGGGGCTGCTTTGCAGCCCATCGCACAGCCCCCCACCTGAAAAAGCGCTATCGAACCTCAACAAATAATTATAAGATAACATTTCATCTCGCAATCCCTCTTGCCTGCCCCCATGACAAG
>NZ_JBCGFQ010000092.1:0-6623 GCF_040984075.1 Pseudomonas sp. I2 | reverse complement strand
TGGTAGAGGCGCACTACCCGGACTTCATTGCACGGATCGAAGCGGAGGGCCGCTCGCTGCCCGGGTATGTCCGCGAGGCGTTCGATGCCTACCTGCGTTGCGGCGTGCTCGAGCACGGCTTCCTGCGCGTGGTCTGCGAGCACTGTCGTGCCGAGAGGCTGGTGGCGTATTCCTGCAAGAAGCGCGGGCTGTGCCCGAGCTGCGGCGCACGGCGCATGGCCGAGTCGGCGCGGCATCTGGTGGACGAGGTGTTCGCCCCGCGGCCGGTGCGGCAATGGGTGCTGAGCTTTCCGTACCCCTTGCGCTTCCTGTTCGCCAGCAAACCCGACGCCATCGGGCCGGTGCTGGGTATCGTGCATCGTGTGATCGCCAGCTGGTTAGCCGATCAAGCTGGCGTCGACCGCGCCAGCGCGCAATGCGGCGCGGTGACGCTGATCCAGCGCTTCGGCAGCGCGCTGAATCTAAACATTCACTTCCATATGCTGTGGCTCGATGGCGTGTACGAGGAAACCACCGGGCCAGCGCAGCGCAAGCCGCGCCTGCACCGCACCCGTGCGCCCACATCGGCGCAACTGACGGAACTGGCCGGCACCATCGCGCATCGCGTCTGCCGGCACCTGACGCGCAAAGGCTGGCTGGAAGGCGAGGACGAATCCGTGTTCCTGTCCGACAGCGCGGGTAGCGACGACGGCATGGATGGGCTGCGGATGAGTTCGATGACCTACCGCATCGCCACCGGTCGCGACGCTGGCCGCAAGGTCGTCACGCTGCAAACATTGCCCGGTGACGCAGGCTCGCTGGAGGGCGATGCCGGCAAGGTCGGCGGCTTCTCGCTGCATGCCGGCGTGGCCGCGGAAGCACACGAAAGCCACAAGCTCGAAAAGCTGTGCCGCTACATCACGCGCCCGGCGATCAGCGAGCAGCGGCTGTCGATCTCACCGCAGGGTAGGGTGCGGTATCAGCTCAAGACGCCGTGGCGAAATGGGACCACGCATGTCGAATGGGATGCGGTGGATTTCATCGCCAAGCTGGCCGCACTGGTCCCGCCGCCACGCGCGCATCTCACCCGCTTCCACGGCGTATTCGCCCCGAACGCGAATCTGCGCGCGCAGGTGACGCCCTCGGGGCGCGGCAAGCGGCCTGCGAGCGATGCGGCGCCGGTTGACGCAAGCGCCCACGACGAGCCGCGCAGCCCCGAGCAGAAGCGCCGTGCGATGAGCTGGGCGCAACGGCTCAAGCGGGTCTTTTCCATCGACGTCACCACCTGCGCCCACTGCGGCGGCGCGGTACGGATCGTCGCCAGCATCGAGGAACCCACCGCCATCCGCGCCATCCTTGGCCACTTCGTGAAGCAGGGCGCGCGGGAAGAAGCGCACTACAGGCCCGCAGCGCGCGCACCGCCAGTGCAAGCCGCGTGACGATCTGCCGGCTGCACAGCCGACGGCGAAACCGGAATCCGAGCCGATGCGGCCACGATCCGCAGGGCGGCGCTCGGCCCGCTGTCGGGAATCAGCGAAGCATGGCTGCTGACAACGCCGCTGCGTGGCCCCGCGATGCCGAAATCCCACTCACAGACGTCCGATCCGTGCCCAAAACGGGGCTTGCGCGACCGCCGCCTACCCAGCAGACTGCCCGAAAAGGGCGTTTGAACTTCCTATACGCTCATCTGCAACCGCACTCGCCACACCGCGATAAATGCGCTCAAATTTCTTCGTCAGGTCGCTGCAAACACACACCTGCGCGTCCGCCCACTCCTCCGCAATCGCACGCACCAGTTCGACCACGCGATGCGGCGATTCATACAGCACGAACACCGGCACGCCGGATTTGCGAATCGAACGGAGTTTTTCATGCAGCGCCTTTTTTTCGCGCGGCAGAAAGCCGTAAAATGCAAATTCGCGCGCGTCGAAGCCCGATGCGGACAGACATGTCACCACTGCAGACGGCCCGCTCACCGGCTCCACCGGAATACCCGCTTCCCACGCGGCGCGCACGAGCAAATGCCCGGGATCCGAAATGCCCGGCGTACCCGCATCGCACGTCAGCGCAACGGTCAGGTTTTCCTCGAGCATTCGCGCAACCAGCTGCGGCGCGCGGTTTTCTTCGTTGTGGCGATGGCAGGACACCATCGGCTTTTTCATTTCAAACCGATTCAGCAGCTTCATGGTCACGCGCGTATCCTCCGCAGCGATCAGGTCGGCAGCTTCGAGCGCGGCGCGCATTCGCGGCGTAAGATCGTCCAGATTCCCGATCGGCGTCGCGACGACATACAGTTTTGGCATAATTTCTCTCCTATAAAAGCAAATTGTGAATCCTTTGCAGGCGCGCTTCGTCGAGCGGACACTCCGAATCGCCGTAAACGACATATCGTGTACCGCATATTTCGCAGCGTTCTTCGCCTTTTGGAAGCATATTTATACATCCATAACAGCCGCAGTAATCCTTCTCCGGCGCGACGGACAGCATTTCCGCAATCCTTTCAAATTCGCCAACGGGCAATTTTTCCGCGCGTGCATTCAATTTTTCCGACAACGCAATCAGCGAATCGACGCGCCGTTTGCGCGCCGCTCTATAGCCGATAGCCGCCGAACCAACGCCAGCCAATCCAACGCAAAGCAGAATTGGGAACGGATTTTCGCCGCGAATGCCTGCGATCACGCCCACAGCGATGCCGCCAATGATCACAACCATCGCCGCCCAAACGCGAAAGCGCGTATAGTCGCCCGATGAATAGCACAGCCGTGCGCGAATCAATCTTGTACGTTCGCGCCCGTTTGCGTGCGCCAAATCGCGCAGCAGAATCAATTCATACTTAAAATCCTCGATTGTCATGCGCGTTCACCCTTCAAAAGCAAATCGTGAATCGCCTTCAAGCGATCCTCGTCCAGCGGATGGGTCGAATCGCCATGAACCAGCCGATGCTTTTTGCAGAATGAGCAGATTTGCGACCCGACCGGAACCATCTTGATACATCCGTAACAGCCGCAGCTCAGATTCTCGTGCGCGCTTCCGTTCAGCGACCATTTCGGCACATACTCCAACGATTCCGAAATGCGCTTGAATTCGTCCTCGCTCAGCATTTCCGCGCGCTCGTTCAGGCGTTTGGACGCGGCGATCAGCCTGCCAATCCTGCTGCATATGTATGCAATTACGATCGGCACCATATAGCAAATGCGCACAACGGCATCGAGCCAGCGCTCCCTTGCGCGAAGGCCGCCGTTCCGCCCTTGCGCGATCGTATAGACGCACAGAAGAATCGCCACGCCCGCCCAAATCAGCGTGCTTTTCCCTGTATCCGGATGTTTTCGGAGCAATCTGCCCACCCGTTTCAGGCGATCGACGCCCTTCGCGCGCGCCAAATCGCGCAGTTCGAACAGTTCGAACCGGAAATCCTCCATCTTCATTTTCGTTTCAGCACGTAAAACAGCTCGTTTTCGCTGGTCAGCCGCGCGGCAATCGCGCGATTTTCCGGCACGTGCGCCTCCATCCATTCGGAATAGTGCTTTTCCATGCCGACGTTGCGCCCGCCGAGTGAACGCGTCGGAAACGATGCGACGATCCATTCCGCATTCACACGCATTAGCGCATCCATCGCCGCGCCCGTGCGCTGGCGCTCCAAAAGCGGCAGCACCTTAAACATCAGCGCCGCATCCGCTTCGTCTTCCGGAATTTCGCACAGCAAATCTCCCAAACGCGCTTCCGCGCCGCCAAACGCGCGAATTACGTTTACGCACTGACCGCTGATATCCACGCCGGCAATCGCTGCATTTGGCAATCGATGCGCGAGGTAGACCGGATTCAGCCCGCACGCGAGATCGAGAATTCGCGCCGGCGTTCCGATGGCTTCAAACAGCTGATCGAACACGCGATCCATCGATTCCACCGGCAGCCGTTCGCGCGTGGACGCGTGCATTCCGAGCAGCGCTTCCCAATCGCGTGCCGCCGCCAGTTCCATCGCGCGTTTGTATTCGCGCTCGGTCATGAACGCGCCGGTCACGCCGTGAAGCGCTTCGCGCGCCGCCTTGTCCGCGTCCTTTTCCTTTTTGAATTTCGCGCTGCATTCACGACATATGCGCTCGATCGTGTCCGGGCAAACGTCGCGATATTTTTTCGAAGCGAGCAGTTTTTCCTTCAGTTCGCTCATGTTTTCCTCCAGAAGCGCTTACTTTTCCTGCAAAAGCTGCATCAATCGCCCGAAGAAGCGCAGATTGTGTGCCGTTGCCAGATGCATCGCCTGCGGATCGTTGACGCGGAACAAATGGTGCAGATACGCGCGCGAATGGTTTTTGCAGAGTTCGCAATTGCAATGCTCATCCACCGGACGCGGGTCGCGGACATTCTTTTCGTCCATCGCGTAATGGAAACGATAGAATTTCGCACCCGAACGCACGCCCTCCGGCGTTTCCATGCCGTCCGCAAACACATACAGCCGCTGGTGCCGTGCCTCGCGCGTGGGAATTACGCAGTCGAACAGACCGTAACCCATCTTCACACACTCAACGATTTCCTCGGGCTTGCCAAGGCCCATCGCATATTTGATTTTGTGATCGGGCATCGCGTCCGCTGCCATTTTCAGAATGTCCGCGCGAAACGAACCGTCTGCATCCAAAGGCCAGCCGCCGAAGCCGTAGCCATCGAAGCCGATCTCCTCCAGCCGCCGCCCGCATTCCATTCGCAATTCAGGATCCGCGCCGCCCTGCACGATGCCGAACAGCAGCGGCCGCTTTTCCGGCTTCGTCTGCTTGATCAGCTTTTCAAACTCCGCCTTGCAGCGCTCGCCCCAGCGCACGGTCAGCTCGACGCTGCGGCGCTGAACGTCAATCGGGTCGCCCGGGTGCGTGCACATATCCAGCGCCATCATGATGTCCGAGCCATACTGGAACTGCACCTGTATGCACTTTTCCGGCGTAAACGTGATCTTTTCCTTGCCGCGGTCGGGACGGAAGATGATCTCTTTGTCGCGGATCTCGCCGTATTCCGCGTTTTCGCGAATCAGCGAATACAGCTGAAAGCCGCCGGAATCGGTAAGAATCGCGCCTTTATAGCCGGTAAAGCCGTGCAAGCCGCCCAGCGATTTGATCAGCTTCGCCCCCGGCTTGTTCATCAGATGATAGCTGTTCATCTCGCAGCCGTACAGCTCCGCGCGATAAACGTCCTCAAACGTGCCCGCACGAATCGCGCCGTACGTCGCATCCGGGAAAAACGCCGGAAGCGGCAGGCTGCCCGCGGCGGTATCCAAATACTTCATGTTTCCTCCAGCTTTTCGGCAACGCGCAGGCTCGCGCTTCGCGCGCGCGGATTCTCCGCAAGCTCTTTCTCGCTTGCCGTGATCGGTTTGCGCGTAACCAGTTCAATGCGCGGCTTTTTCCCGCACACGCAAACCGGAAACGATTTCGGGCACGTGCACGGATTCGCCCACGTCCGAAACGCGTTTTTTACGATTCGATCCTCCAGCGAATGGAACGTGATCACGCAAAGTCTTCCGCCCGGATTCAGCAGATCCACCAAATCCGAAAGCGCCGGCTCCAACGGGTCCAGCTCGTCGTTGACCGCGATTCTCAGCGCCTGGAAAGTGCGGCGCGCCGGATGCGAACCGTCCTTCGCGCGGAATTTTTTCGGAATCGCCGCATCGATGATCTCGACCAGCTGGCTCGTCCGCTCGATCGGCGCATTTTTCCGGCGATCGCAGATCACACGCGCAATCTGCCGCGCCCAGTTTTCCTCGCCGTAATCGCGAATGATCCGCGTCAGTTCGTCTTCAGAATACGTATTGACGATCACGCACGCATTCAGCGGCTGCGAAACGTCCATCCGCATATCCAGCGGCGCATCGTCATGATACGAAAAGCCGCGCTCTCGCACGTCCAGCTGATGCGAGGATACGCCCAAATCCACCAGAATGCCATCCACGCGCGCAATGCCCGCACCGGCAAGCAGCGCCTTCGCATCGCGAAAATTGCCGTGCAGCGCCATAAAACGCGCGTCCGCATTCAGGCTTTCCAAGCGCGCCATCGCCGCCTGAATCGCATCCTGATCGCGATCGATTCCCACCAGAGTGCCGCCGTGCAGCCAAAATTTTTGCCGTAAATGAGGCGCTGACCAAGATAGACCGTGGCCCGGTTTAAAAACTGTGAAATCGAGCTGTGCCTAAGTCCACAGCTCTGAAACTAGTGGGTGGCTGATTCAGTCAGCGAGCGTAAAACAATCTGGCGTTCTACTGGTTGAATCTATGCAAACAAAGCAATTACGCCCAGGTGTGGCGCGTCAGGTTTGTATGCTGGAAGCAGGGTTTAGTACTTTGCTTAAACCCAGCTTGCCTAGGGCAAGATTGAGCGTGCTGTGGATCAACTGTGGATTATCCATGCGTGATACTTCTGCGAGTAGTTCTTGCTCGTGGGCAAAAGTCATTTCCGGTTGGCCCGGTCGTCAGGGAACCGGACCGCGCCAGCGCGGTCCGATCCCGGCAACGACCCGACATCAAGGCCCCATGGACGGAGCCGGAGCCCGGCAGCGATGCCGGGCTTTTTGTTGTGCCCGCGCCGCGGCAATGTCTGACGCGAAGATCAGAACGCACCGATACGAACGTGCGAACACAGGCGCAACACTGAGCAGCCGTCCCCGCA
>NZ_JBCGFQ010000091.1:0-7649 GCF_040984075.1 Pseudomonas sp. I2 | reverse complement strand
GGCGTAGCAGTTGTCCTGGATGATGCGCCTCGAGGTCATCCAGCTCTTGGCACGGCTTGCCACTCGTGGCGACGTGGCAGCCCTGTTCGAGCAACCCTTGCACCAAGGCCAGGCCGAGCCCATTGGTTGCCCCTGTTACCCAGAAACGACGCAAGTTTCTCAAGATTCAACCCTCTGATCCTGCCAGCCGGACAGGCCCTTGAAGGCTGCCAATGCCCGCTGGCGACTGCTGCTGAGATCTACGATCGGACTGTGGTAGAAACGTGTAGCAATAAAGTCGGCAGATTTCATCGGTTCATGAATGAATTTTTCATCCAAACCCTGAAGCTCCGGCAGCCATTGGCGAAGGAAGTTCCCGCCTGGGTCGAAACGTTGTGATTGAGTGATCGGATTGAACAGGCGGAAGTATGGCACCGCATCGGTTCCGCTGGAGGCGCTCCACTGCCAACCGCCATTGTTGGCGGCCAGGTCGCCATCGATCAGGTGACGCATGAAATGGCGCTCGCCGTGGCGCCAGTCGATCAGCAGGTTCTTGCTCAGGAACATGGCGACGATCATGCGCAGGCGGTTGTGCATCCAGCCGGTGTGCAGCAACTGGCGCATGGCCGCATCGATGATCGGAAAGCCCGTACGGCCTTCGGCCCAGGCCTCGAAGTCATCGGGGGCGTCGCGCCAGGGGAGGGCGTCGGTGTGGGCGCGGAAGGCCCGGTGCCGACAGACCTGTGGATAACCTACCAGGATGTGCTTGTAGAACTCTCGCCATAGCAGCTCGTCGAGCCAGGCTTGCACGCCGCTGCTGCCACTGTCGAACGCCCCGCCGTTGGCGTTCAGGGCTGCATGCAGGCATTGCCGTGGCGAGATCACCCCGGCGGTCAGGTAGGGCGAGAGTTGGCTGGTACCGGCCTTGGCCGGCAGGTCGCGCAGGTGTGGGTAGTCCTCGACGGTTTCATCGAGGAATCGGGACAGCCGGCGCCGTGCTTCGGACTCCCCGGCACCCCAGTGCGCGATCAATGCCGTTGGCGGGGTGTCGAAACCCTCGATACGCGTGGGCACGGGGTCGCTGGCGATGCCCAGCGGCGCCTGGGGCCGGGCTGGGGCGGCCAGGCTCGGCAGGTTGCGGTGCAGGTGCTCCAGGCAGGCCTTCCTGAACTGGCCGAATACCTGGAAACATTGGCCGTTGCGGCTCGTGATGCTGCCGGGGCGAAACAATGTCTGGGCCAGGTAAGCATGGCTGGCGATTCCGGCACTGGCCAGCAGGGCCCGGGTCGCCGTGTCGCGTCGCTGTTCATTGACCCCGTATTCCTCGTTCCAGTGCACGGCCCCGACAGAGTACTGGCGGCAGACGCCGAGCAGGGCTCCGGGGGCTTCGCTCCATAGGCTGGCCTGGCGGATCAGCAGCGGGATACCGAGCGCTTCCAGCGAGTGGCGCAGCTCGCGCAGGTTACGCAGCCAGAAGTCGACCTTGCACGCGGCATCGTCATGGGCCTGCCATTGACCGGGGCTGACCAGCCACACGGCGAGGGTGGGCCCGTGCGCGCAGGCGGCGCTCAGGGCGGTGTTGTCGGCGATACGCAGGTCACTGCGCAGCCAGACCAGCTGCAGGTTGGGTTTCATCCTTGGCTCGTGGGTCACTGTGAGTGCTGCAAAGACGCAGGCCTTGCATGGGGATCGTTGCGTGCGCCCAGGCGTATCCCGATACTGTCAGAAGACTTGTACTGAAATATTTTGTGTATAACGTTATAGGCCAATTAATGTAGCCAAAAACTTACGCAAGATGATTTTCTTGTATAGGTTTGCGTGCCATCAATCAAGGTGTTCGAGCAACCGCCGTGCAGCTTCCTGGCCACTGAGCCAAGCGCCCTCGACGCGGCCAGACAGGCACCAGTCGCCGCAGGCATACAGCCCTTGGTCGGCGTCAGCCAGGGCGCCCCACTCGTGGTTGCTCGCCGGGCGCGCATACAGCCAGCGGTGCGCCAGGGCGAAGTTCGGCGCAGGGACCACGCAGCCGACCAATTCGGCGAACTCTCCCCACAGCTGTTCGATGACATCTTCCTTGGGCAGGTCGAGGTGATGCTTGCTCCAGCCCGAGGTGGCGTGCAGTACCCAGGTGTCGAGCTGTTCGTCGCGCCCGGGCTTGCTGCGGTTGCGGGCCAGCCAGTCGAGCGGGTTGTCCTGCACGAAGCAGCCTTGCATGGGGGTGTCGAGGGCGGTCTGGAAGGCCAGGGCCACGGCCCAGGTCGGTTCCATCTGCACCCCGGCGGCGACGGCGGCGAGCTTGGGCGTGCTGGCCAGCAAAGGGGTGGCCTGCGGCGCGGGTACGGCGATCACCACGCGGCTGAACGGGCCATGGCTGCAGCCCTCGGTGTCCTGCAGGTGCCAGTACTGCTTGCCGCGAAAGACTTCGGCGATGCGGCAGCCGAAATTCACCGTGACGTCCTTGAGCAGCCCACGGGTGATGGCGCTCATGCGGGGCACGCCAACCCAGCGCGTCTGTTCGTCGGGCGAAGGCGTCAGCTCGCCGTCGCGGTAGTTGTACAGCTGGGGTTTCCACTGTTCGGCCCAGCCGGCGGCGACCCATTGCTGGACCTGCTCGACGAAGCGCCGGTCGCGCGCGGTGAAATACTGGGCACCCAAGTCCAGCGCACCGGCCTCGCTACGCTTGCTGGCCATGCGTCCGCCGCTGCCATGGCCCTTGTCGAACAGGTGGACGGTCTGCCCGGCCTTTTGCAGGGCCTGTGCGGCGGAAAGACCGGCGATCCCGGCTCCGATGATGGCGATAGGTACTGTCATGATGGCCTCTTCGAACCTTGCTGGAAGCAGACTACGCTGTCAGGCAAACCTGTACAATGCACCACTTTTGTATAAGGTTATTCCGCTCGATAGGACAGGTTGGCCTATGTTTATCCGAGAGCGTTCGGTCAAAAAAGTGCCTTGTTCTTAAAAATAGACCACGGCCGCAGACTGCGAGGATACAGCCATGCATATATTGCTGACCGGCGGTACTGGCTTGATCGGCCAGCATCTCTGCCAGTTCTGGCGCGGCCAGGGCCATCGCCTGACCGTGTGGAGCCGACGTCCGGAGCAGGTGCCCAAGCTGTGTGGTACAGGTGTGCGCGGCATCGCCCAACTGGAGGAACTGGCGCCGGACGACGCCGTGGAC
The DNA here is from genome assembly GCF_040984075.1 of Pseudomonas sp. I2. NCBI lineage: Bacteria > Pseudomonadati > Pseudomonadota > Gammaproteobacteria > Pseudomonadales > Pseudomonadaceae > Pseudomonas > Pseudomonas sp. I2. The sequence goes on along the minus strand of NZ_JBCGFQ010000091.1, from coordinate 4,489 downwards.
GCGGTGATCAATCTCGCCGGTGCGCCTATCGCCGATCGGCCCTGGACCGCGGCGCGGCGAACGTTGCTCTGGGCCAGCCGTATCACCCTCACCGAGCGCCTGGTGGCCTGGTTGGAAAGCCGCGAACAACGCCCCGAGGTGCTGATCTCCGGCTCAGCCGTTGGCTGGTACGGCGACGGTGGCGAGCGTGAGCTGACCGAGGCGTCGCCGCCGGTGAAGGAGGATTTCGCCAGCCAGTTGTGCATTGCCTGGGAAGAAACCGCGCAACGTGCGCAAGCGCTCGGTATCCGCGTGGTGCTGGTGCGTACCGGGCTGGTACTGGCCAGCGATGGCGGCTTTTTGTCGCGCCTGCGCCTGCCGTTCAAGCTGGGGCTGGGCGGGCCCTTGGGTGACGGTCGGCAGTGGATGCCGTGGGTTCATATAGAAGACCAGGTCGCCCTGATTGATTTTCTCTTGCAGCACAAGGACGCCAGCGGTCCTTATAATGCCTGCGCACCGGAACCTGTGCGCAACCGCGAATTCGCCAAGCGCCTGGGGCGGGCCTTGCACCGGCCGGCCTTCCTGCCGGTGCCGGCGCCGTTGCTCAAGGCCGGCCTGGGCGAGCTGTCGACCCTGTTGCTCGGCGGCCAGCGCGCCCGCCCGGTGCGCTTGCTGGCGGCGGGCTTCACGTTCCGCTTCAACGATCTGCAATCGGCCCTGGGCAACCTGTCCAGTCGCCTCTGACATAGGACGCTGCATGACCGATCACGCCCTGCTGCTGGTCAACCTGGGTTCACCGGCCTCCACTTCTGTGGCCGACGTACGCCGTTACCTCAACCAGTTCCTCATGGACCCCTACGTGATCGACCTGCCCTGGCCTGTGCGGCGTCTGCTGGTGTCGCTGATCCTGGTCAAGCGCCCGGAGCAGTCGGCCCATGCCTATGCCTCGATCTGGTGGGATGAGGGTTCGCCCCTGGTGGTGTTGACCCGGCGCCTGCAAGCGGCCATGGCCGAGCATTGGCCTCACGGCCCGGTGGAGATCGCCATGCGCTATGGCGAGCCGGCCCTGCCCGAGGTGCTCGAGCGCTTGGCGGCCCAGGGTGTGCGCAAGGTGACCCTGGCGCCGCTCTATCCACAATTCGCCGACAGCACCGTGACCACGGTGGTGGAGCTTGCGAAAAAGACCATTGCCGAGCGTCAGCTGTCGCTGCAGATGCGCGTGCTGCAGCCGTTCTATGACCAGCCCTGCTATATCGACGCCCTGGCGACCAGCGCCAGGCCTTACCTGGAGCAGGGTTACGATCACCTGCTGCTGAGTTTCCACGGCTTGCCCGAGCGCCACCTGAAGAAGCTCGACCCGAGCGGCAAGCATGACTTCCAGGCGCCCGATTGCTGCAAGGACGCCAGCGCCGAGATGCGTGCGGTGTGCTATCGCGGGCAGTGCCTGGCCACTGCCAAGGCGTTCGCGGCGAAGATGGGGATCCCCGATGGCAAGTGGTCGGTGTCGTTCCAGTCGCGCCTGGGCCGCGCCAAGTGGATCGAGCCCTATACCGAGACGCGTCTGGACGAGTTGGGCAAGGCTGGGGTGAAGAAGTTGCTGGTGATGTGCCCGGCTTTCGTTGCCGATTGCATCGAGACGCTGGAGGAGATTGGCCTGCGTGGTAGCGAGCAGTTCGTCGAGGCGGGGGGGGAGGAGTTGGTGCTGGTGCCTTGCCTGAACGATCACCCGGAATGGGCGAGGGTGTTGGCGGGGATGTGCGAGGCTGCCTGAGTTCCAGGCTGCCGATCCTAGACTTTTACCACCGCCATTGGGGCCGCGTAGCGGCCCCAACATTGCCTGCCCTGGCGATCAGGGCAACTGATCGTCCAGCTTCTTGTGCTTCCAGCCGTCGTTGCCCGGTAGGATCAGGTTCAGGGCAATCGCCACCACGGCGCACAGGGCGATGCCTTTCAGGCCCCAGTCGTCCGGGCCGTCGCCGCTGCCGATCAGCACGCCGCCGATACCGAACACCAGGGTGACCGAGACGATCACCAGGTTGCGCGCTTCGGCCAGGTCGATCTTGTGGCGGATCATGGTGTTCATGCCCACCGCAGCGATCGAGCCGAACAGCAGGCAGAGGATACCGCCCATCACCGGTACCGGAATGCTCTGCAACAAGGCGCCGAACTTGCCGATGAACGCCAGGGCGATGGCGAAGATCGCCGCCCAGGTCATGATCTTCGGGTTGTAGTTCTTGGTCAGCATCACCGCGCCGGTCACTTCGGCATAGGTGGTGTTGGGCGGCCCGCCGAACAGGCCGGCTGCGGTGGTGGCCAGGCCATCGCCGAACAGGGTGCGGTGCAGGCCAGGCTTTTTCAGGTAGTCGCGGCCGGTCACGCTGCCTACCGCGATCACCCCGCCGATGTGCTCGATCGCCGGGGCCAGGGCCACCGGGACGATGAACAGGATCGCCTGCCAGTTGAATTCCGGGGCGGTGAACTTCGGCAGCTCCAGCCAGGGCGCGGCGGCGATCCTGGCGGTATCGACCACGCCGAAGGCGAACGACAGGGCAAAACCCACCAGCACGCCAGCGATGATCGGCACCAGGCGGAAGATGCCCTTGCCGAACACGGCGACGATCAGCGTGGTCAGCAGCGCCGGCATGGAAATCAGCATGGCGGTCTGGTATGGCACCAGTACGCTGCCGTCACCGGCCTTGCCCATGGCCATGTTGGCAGCGATCGGCGCCATGGCCAGGCCAATGGAGATGATCACCGGGCCGATCACCACCGGCGGCAGCATGCGGTCGATGAAGCCGGTGCCTTTGATCTTCACCATCAGGCCCATGAAGGTGTAGACGAAACCGGCCGCCATCACACCGCCCATGGTGGCGGCCAGGCCGAACTGCCCCTTGGCGAGGATGATCGGGGTGATGAAGGCAAAGCTCGAGGCCAGGAACACCGGGACCTGGCGGCCAGTGACCAGTTGGAACAGCAGGGTGCCGAGGCCGGCGGTGAACAGCGCCACGTTGGGGTCCAGGCCGGTGATCAGCGGCATCAGCACCAGCGCGCCGAATGCCACGAAGAGCATCTGCGCGCCCGAGACGACCTGGCGCCAGAGCGGGTCGTTGAAGCCGTCCTGCATGGTCAGGCGTCCTTCTGCTTGGTGCCGAAGATCTTGTCGCCGGCATCGCCCAGGCCGGGGATGATGTAGCCATCGTCGTTCAGGCGCTGGTCGATCGATGCGGTGTAGATCCGCACGTCCGGGTGGGCCTTTTCGACGGCCTCGATGCCTTCCGGCGCAGCCACCAGGACCATGGCGCGAATGTCGCGGCAACCGGCCTTCTTCAACAGGTCGATGGTGGCGACCATGGAGCCGCCGGTGGCCAGCATCGGGTCGATGATCAGCGCCAGGCGCTGGTCGATTTCCGGGGCGAGCTTTTCCAGGTAGGTGTGGGCTTCGAGGGTTTCTTCGTTGCGTGCGACACCCACGGCGCTGACCTTGGCGCCGGGGATCAGGCTGAGCACGCCGTCGAGCATGCCGATGCCGGCGCGCAGGATGGGCACGACGGTGATCTTCTTGCCGGCGATCTTCTCGACCTGCACCTTGCCGCACCAGCCGTCGATTGCGTAGGTTTCCAGCGGCAGGTCCTGGGTAGCTTCGTAGGTCAGGAGGGCGCCGACTTCCTGGGCGAGTTCGCGGAAATTCTTGGTGCTGATGTCGGCACGGCGCATCAGGCCGAGCTTGTGGCGGATCAGCGGATGGCGGATCTCACGAGTAGGCATGGGGGAGGGCTCCGGGAGGCGGGCAAAAAAACCGCGCTAGATTAATCTATTCAGCCTTGGCTGTCGTGCAGTCATTCAGCACGTTAGTCCATAAATGCTTGATCTGTGCCGAGCGGATGCGTACCTTTGCCCGCTTTTCCGATTCCGAGCCCCTGGAGAGCGCCATGTCCGCCGATCTCGAGCATATCCGCCAAGTCATGCACGAGGCTGACTGCCTGTACAACGAAGCCGAGGTCGAGGCGGCCATCGCCAAGGTCGGCAAGCAGATCTGCCAGGATCTGCACGACAAGAACCCGGTGGTCTTCTGCGTGATGAACGGCGGGCTGATCTTCGCCGGCAAGCTGCTGACCCACCTGCAGTTCCCGCTGGAGGCCTCCTACCTGCACGCCTCGCGCTACCGCAACCAGACCAGCGGCGGCGAGCTGTTCTGGAAAGCCAAGCCGGAGATCTCGTTCATCGATCGCGACGTGCTGATCGTCGACGACATCCTCGACGAAGGCCATACCCTCAGCGCCATCATCGATTTCTGCAAGCACGCCGGCGCGCGCTCGGTGCACACCGCCGTGCTGATCGACAAGGAGCACGACCGCAAGGCCAGCCCGGACCTCAAGGCCAACTATGTGGGCCTGCCCTGCATCGATCGCTACATCTTCGGCTACGGCATGGACTACAAAGGTTATTGGCGCAACGCCAACGGCATCTTCGCGGTCAAGGGCCTGTAGGCTGCACGGGCCTGCCTCTGAGG
>NZ_JBCGFQ010000090.1:0-8270 GCF_040984075.1 Pseudomonas sp. I2 | reverse complement strand
GGTATTGGTCAGTTGCACCTTCGACCCCAGCCACCTGGCCGCCGACGACTTCCAGCGCGCCGGTATCGAGCAGAGCGCCAGCCTGCAACGCTCGGTGGCCAAGCGCCAGGCCGAGTACCTGGCCGGCCGGGTCTGCGCCCGCGCCGCACTGCAACGCCTGGACGGGCGCGACTACGTGCCGGGCACCCACGAGGACCGCTCGCCGATCTGGCCGGCCGGCATCCATGGCTCGATCACCCACGGCAAGGGCTGGGCCGCCGCGGTGGTGGCCGCCGAGGGCGCTTGCCAAGGCCTGGGCCTGGACCAGGAGAGCCTGCTGGACGACGAGCGCGCCAAGCGCCTGGCCGGCGAGATCCTCACGCCGGCAGAGCTCCAGCGCCTGGATCGCGCGCAGGTCGGCCTGGCCGTGACCCTGACCTTCTCGCTCAAGGAAAGCCTGTTCAAGACGCTCTACCCGCTGACCCGGCAGCGCTTCTATTTCGAGCACGCCGAACTGCTGGAGTGGTCCACCGACGGCTTCGCCCGCCTGCGCCTGCTCACCGACCTGTCCCCCCAATGGCACAACGGCCGAGAACTGGAAGGCCAGTTCCGCGTCGCCGATGGCCACTTGCTCAGCCTGGTCAGCGTCTGACCTTCACTCCGGCGCCTGGGCCCGTGGCCAGTTCAGGCTGAAGCAGGCGCCGCCCAACTGCTCGCTGCGCCCCACCACGGCCCGCCCGCCGTGCCAGTAGATGATCCGCCGTACGATGGAAAGCCCCAGGCCATGCCCGCCCGAGGCACGTGTGCGGCTGTCGTCCAGGCGCGTGAAAGGCGTGAAGATGCGATCCCAGACGCCCTCCGGGATCCCCGGCCCGTCGTCCTCCACGTCGATGCGACAGCGCTGCTGGCCGATCTGGTAGCTCAAGCGAACCTGCGACTCGGCATGGCGCATGGCATTGCCCACCAGGTTCTGCAGGGCTCGGTGCAGGTAGCGTGGCTCGGCCTCGACCCAGGCCCCCGTGGCCTCGCCCCCCTGGCATTCGCCACGCACCACCTTGACCTCGGCACGCAGGGGGGCCAGTTCCTCGATCACCCGGTCCAGCAGGGCATCCAGGTCCACCGCCTGGAACGTCAGCGCCGGTGCGCCCTGCTCCAGGCGGGCGTAGGTCAGCATCTCGTCCACCAGTTTGTCCAGGTCCTGGATGTCGCTGTCCATGCCGGCCAGGTGCTTGGCCCTGGCCTGTTCGGTACTGGCGCTTTCGATCATCTCCAGGCCGAAGCGCAACCGCGCCACCGGTGTGCGCAGCTCGTGGGACACCGCCCGCACCAGTTCACGCTGCATGGTCAGGGAGCGCTGCAGGTGTTCGGCCATGTCGTTGAAGGCAGTCGCCAGGCGCCCCACCGAATCGGCATCGCCCGCCGGCACGCGGGTATCCAGGCTGCCCTTGGCCAACCGGGTGGCGGCGATCTCCAGGCCCGACACGCGCCGCTCCAGCTGGCGCACCAGCAGGTAGACCACCAGGCCGATCAGGCACAGGCCGAGGAAGGCGATGAGCACCAGCAACTGCGGTGGGTAGAGGTTGAGCTGGTACAGCGGGCCGATCTCCAGCACCCAGGGCGAGCCGGCCAGCCCCGAGAACACGCGGATGGCGTCGCCATCCTTGCCCAGGGCCATCACCGTGTCGCCCTCCTCTACCCGGCGCCGCTGGTCGTCGTCCAGGCCGACCCGCTCCAGGCGCTGCAAGGCGATGTCGAAGCCAAACCCCTTGCTCTGCTTGATCTCTGCCAGGCGCCGCTGCTGTTCGGTCACCGGGTAGCGCACCAGCTCGTCGGCCAGCAGGAACAGGGTGGCGCGCGCCAGTTGCTCGCTGACCTGCTTGACCTGGGCGACCAGCAGCTCGGCCTCCTGGCCGACCTGGCGCAGCACCCGGACCGCATGCGGGCCGGTCTTCTCCACCACCACCAGGCCACGGCGCAGGCGGGCCCGCTGGCTGCCATCGAGGGTGAGCGCCGACAGGGGCTGCAAGTCCAGCGGCACACCGAGCAGGCGCTCCCAGATCACCAGCGAGCGCTTGCGCTCCACCTCGTTCTGCAGCGCCAGGTTGTCGGCCATCAGGCTGAATGTCCCCTGGGCCAGGCGCTCACGGTGCTGGCCGGCACGCACTTCGTTGACCAGGTGCAGGCTGAGCACGCCCAGCACGGCCACCAGCACCAGTACCGCGAGCATGCCGCCATAGATGCGCAGGAAGATCGAGTTCATGGGCCGGGTGCCTGGGCAGCCTCGCCGACGAACAGGTAGCCCTTGCTGCGCAGGGTCTTGATCAGACGCGGGTGGATCGGGTCGTCGCCGATCTTGGGACGGATCTTGGAGATGCGCACGTCGATGGAGCGGTCCTGGCCGTCGTAGCCGACGCCACGCAAGGAGGTGAAGATCTCTTCGCGCGACAGCACGCGCCCGGTGTTGCTCGCCAGCAGCCAGAGCAGGTCGAACTCGGCGCCGGTCAGGTCGATCGCCTGTTCGCCCAGCCAGGCCTCGCGCAGGCGGTTGTCGATGCGCAGGGCGCCGAACTGCAACTGCTGGCGCTTGCTGTCGGGTGTCTCGCTGCGGCGCAGCAGGGCATTGATGCGCGCCAGCAGCAGCCGGGGGCGCACCGGTTTGCAGACATAGTCGTCGGCGCCCAGGTCCAGCCCTTGCACCTGGTCGAGCTCGTCGCCGCGGGCGGTGAGCATGAGGATGGGGCCGGCGTACTGGCCACGCACCCGCCGGCAGATGCTCAGGCCGTCCTCGCCAGGCAGCATCAGGTCGAGGATCACCAGGTCCGGCTGGCTGTCGACGATACGCCGCGCGGCACGGCCACCGTCGCCCTCCACCGCCACCTCGAAACCGTTGGTTTGCAGGTATTCGGCGGTGAGCTCGGCCAGGCGCTGGTCGTCCTCGACGATCAGGATGCGGTTGCTGGGCTGGTCCATGGGCCTACCTCGATGTCGTTGTCGTTATGCAGGGCTGGGGCTGCCATGTTGCCGAGGCGGGCCGCTTCGCAGCCCATTGCCCGTCACCGAAGCGCAACATCGCCCCCGGATACTACGTTCCGCGCCGGGTACTGCCAACCTCGCCCGCGCCCCTGGACTGAACCGTTTTTTGTGATAGGGTTCGCGCCCGCCAAAATCCGCAGCGAGGCATTGGGACGCAGAAAAAAGGTGAAAACCACTGGGCATAAGGCCTACAGCGAATACCCACGGATCACACACAAAGTACGCACAAGTTATCCACAGGCGCTCGCCTTGCAAAGACCCCGATACCGCATTATCTTGTATCCCCATCGCAGCGAACCACTAGATATTGGGTTTCGCGCAAAATCACAAACACAAGTCGCCAGGCAAATTCAAGCGATTTTTCTGGCTGAACTTCAGGTGATTTCAGCAGCCAAACCGCTCCTGCGGAGGCGACCGAGGCAAGCCCTTGCAGGGCCTTGTTCGGGCATGGGTGTTGCAGGCTACGCCGGGCACTCATCAGCAACAGTTTTTGGGCGCAGCCCAGAACCTTTGACTTCGGCCAGGGAGCGGCAGGTTATTGCCCCTTATTCCTGAGTCTGTCCCGAAGTCGGTACGCCCGAGCGGGCGGATGCGCGCGCACGACGCATCCCCGCCCGGGTCATCGAGCAAGTGGACGGAACGGTGGGCGCCCAAAAGGCGCCTGAACAATATAGAAACTGTGGAGACACCCACCCATGCAAACCGACACAACTCGCGAGAACCCGCAGGCCAAGGCGCCGCAGGCCGCCGATTCGAACCAGGATCTGGCTGCCACCGCCCCAGGCCAACTGCGTGTGATCAAGCGCAACGGCACTGTCGTCCCCTACACCGACGACAAGATCACCGTGGCCATCACCAAGGCGTTCCTCGCAGTTGAAGGCGGCACCGCCGCCGCCTCGTCGCGCATCCATGACACCGTCGCCCGCCTGACCGAGCAGGTCACCGCGACGTTCAAGCGCCGCATGCCGTCGGGTGGCACCATCCACATCGAAGAAATCCAGGACCAGGTCGAACTGGCCCTGATGCGCGCCGGCGAGCAGAAGGTCGCCCGCGACTACGTGATCTACCGCGAGCAACGCGCCAAGGAGCGTGCTACCCGCGCCAACACCGACAGCGTGGTCGAGCCGCATCCGACCATCCGCATCACCCTGGCCGACGGCAGCCTGGCGCCGCTGGACATGGCGCGCCTGAACACCATCATCAGCGAGGCCTGCGAAGGCCTGGCCGAGGTCGATGGCGAGCTGATCCAGCGCGACACCCTGAAGAACCTGTACGACGGCGTGGCCATCAAGGACGTCAACACCGCCCTGGTGATGACCGCCCGTACCCTGGTCGAGCGTGAACCGAACTACTCCTTCGTCACCGCCCGCCTGCTGATGGACACCCTGCGCGCCGAGGCCCTGGGCTTCCTGGACGTGGCCGACAGCGCCACCCACCACGAGATGGCCGAGCTGTACGCCAAGGCCCTGCCGGCCTACGTCGAGAAAGGCGTCGAGTTCGAGCTGCTCGACCCGGCCCTCAAAGGCTACGACCTGGAGCGCCTGGGCAAGGCCATCGACCACGAGCGTGACCAGCAATTCACCTACCTGGGCCTGCAGACCCTCTACGACCGCTACTTCATCCACAAGGATGGCGTGCGCTTCGAGCTGCCGCAGGTGTTCTTCATGCGCGTGGCCATGGGCCTGGCGCTGCAGGAGAAAGACCGCGAAGCCCGTGCGATCGAGTTCTACAACCTGCTGTCGTCGTTCGACTACATGGCCTCGACCCCGACCCTGTTCAACGCCGGTACCCTGCGTCCGCAGCTGTCGAGCTGCTACCTGACCACCGTGCCGGACGACCTGTCGGGCATCTACAAGGCCATCCACGACAACGCCATGCTGTCGAAATTCGCCGGTGGCCTGGGCAACGACTGGACCCCGGTGCGTGCCCTGGGCTCGTACATCAAGGGCACCAACGGCAAGTCGCAGGGCGTCGTGCCGTTCCTGAAGGTGGTCAATGACACCGCCGTCGCGGTCAACCAGGGCGGCAAGCGCAAGGGCGCGGTCTGCGCCTACCTGGAAACCTGGCACCTGGACATCGAGGAATTCCTCGAGCTGCGCAAGAACACCGGTGACGACCGTCGCCGTACCCACGACATGAACACCGCCAACTGGATCCCGGACCTGTTCATGAAGCGCGTCTTCGACGACGGCAAGTGGACCCTGTTCTCGCCCTCGGAAGTCCCCGACCTGCACGATCTGACCGGCAAGGCCTTCGAAGAGCGCTACGAGTACTACGAAGCCCTGACCGAGTACAACAAGATCAAGGTGTTCAAGGTCGTCCAGGCCAAGGACCTGTGGCGCAAGATGCTGTCGATGCTGTTCGAGACCGGCCACCCGTGGCTGACCTTCAAGGACCCGTGCAATCTGCGCTCGCCGCAGCAGCACGTGGGCGTGGTCCACAGCTCGAACCTGTGCACCGAGATCACCCTGAACACCAACGCCGACGAAATCGCCGTGTGCAACCTGGGTTCGATCAACCTGCCGAACCACATCACCGACGGCAAGCTGGATACCGCCAAGCTGGCGCGTACCGTCAAGACCGCCGTGCGCATGCTCGACAACGTGATCGACATCAACTACTACTCGGTGCCGCAGGCGCAGAACTCGAACTTCAAGCACCGCCCGGTCGGCCTGGGCATCATGGGCTTCCAGGACGCGCTGTACCTGCAGCACATCCCGTACGGCTCGGACGCTGCCGTGGAGTTCGCCGACCGCTCCATGGAAGCGGTCAGCTACTACGCCATCCAGGCCTCGTGCGACCTGGCCGACGAGCGTGGTGCCTACGAGACCTTCCAGGGCTCGCTGTGGTCCAAGGGCATCCTGCCGCTGGACTCCCAGCAGATCCTGATCGAAGCCCGTGGCGCCAAGTACATCGACGTCAACCTGGACGAGACCCTGGACTGGGCGCCGGTGCGTGAGCGCGTCAAGAAAGGCATCCGCAACTCGAACATCATGGCCATCGCGCCGACCGCGACCATCGCCAACATCACCGGCGTGTCGCAGTCGATCGAGCCGACGTACCAGAACCTGTACGTGAAATCGAACCTGTCGGGCGAGTTCACCGTGATCAACCCGTACCTGGTCCGCGACCTCAAGGCCCGTGGCCTGTGGGACTCGGTCATGATCAACGACCTGAAGTACTACGACGGTTCGGTCCAGCAGATCGAGCGTATCCCGCAAGAGCTGAAGGACCTGTACGCCACCGCCTTCGAAGTCGAGACCCGCTGGATCGTCGAAGCGGCCAGCCGTCGCCAGAAGTGGATCGACCAGGCCCAGTCGCTGAACCTGTACATCGCCGGCGCCTCGGGCAAGAAGCTCGACGTGACCTACCGCATGGCATGGTTCCGTGGCCTGAAGACCACCTACTACCTCCGTGCCCTGGCCGCGACCAGCACCGAGAAGTCGACCATCAACACCGGCAAGCTCAACGCCGTCTCCAGCGGCAGCGACAGCGCCCCGGTCCAGGCTGCTGGCCCAGCCCCGGTGCCGAAGGCCTGCGCGATCGACGAGCCTGACTGCGAAGCCTGCCAGTAAGGCTCGCTGAGGCTTCCTCCGGGAAGCCTCTTTTCTGTGCCACGGCACAGACCCTGTGGGAGCGGGCTTGCCCGCGAAAGGGCCACCGCCTTCCTACAGCCAGACACAACAAGCCGGGGCCCCACCGCCCCGGTCAGCCCTTCCCCGGGCACATCAGATTTGCGTGCACCGCAGTACCCCCGAACCGGGGCTCAAGCACCGCAACCAAGATCCACCGGCCATACTTGTAGATGGCCCTCGAGCAGGAGCACTTACCATGCTGAGCTGGGACGAATTCGATAAAGAAGACGGCGAAGTCGCCGCCAAAGGCAACACCGCTGCGCAGGGCAACGCCGCCGCTGCCACCCTCGACAAACTGGACAGCGCCGGTGACGCCGCCGCCCAGGAAGCCCGCCAGGCCAGCGCCGCCGACTCCGACGCGGTCAAGCGCGCCAAGGCCGCCCTGGACGAACTGGACATCGCCGAAGGCCTGGCCGAGCTGGAAGGCTCCAGCGCCCGCGTGCGTGTCGACGAGAAGCGCATGATCAACTGCCGCGCCGACCTCAACCAGTTGGTACCGTTCAAGTACGACTGGGCCTGGCAGAAGTACCTCGACGGCTGCGCCAACCACTGGATGCCGCAAGAGGTCAACATGACCGCCGACATCGCCCTGTGGAAGAGCCAGGACGGCCTGACCGAGGACGAGCGCCGCATCGTGATGCGCAACCTCGGCTTCTTCTCCACCGCCGACTCCCTGGTGGCCAACAACCTGGCCCTGGCCGTGTACCGCCTGATCACCAACCCCGAGTGCCGCCAGTACATCCTGCGCCAGGCCTTCGAAGAGGCGATCCACACCCACGCCTACCAGTACTGCATCGAGTCGCTGGGCATGGATGAAGGCGAGATCTTCAACATGTACCACGAGATCCCGTCGGTCGCTAAGAAGGCGGCCTGGGGCCTGAAGTACACCCGCGCCATCTCCGACCCAGAATTCAACACCGGCACCGTCGAGACCGACAAGGAGCTGCTGCGCAACCTGATCGCCTACTACTGCGTGCTGGAAGGCATCTTCTTCTACTGCGGCTTCACCCAGATCCTGTCCATGGGCCGCCGCAACAAGATGACCGGCGTGGCCGAGCAGTTCCAGTACATCCTGCGTGACGAGTCGATGCACCTGAACTTCGGTATCGACGTGATCAACCAGATCAAGATCGAGAACCCGCACCTGTGGGATGCGGCGATGAAGGAAGAAGCGACCCAGATGATCCTGCAAGGGACCCAGCTGGAGATCGAATACGCCCGCGACACCATGCCACGCGGCGTGCTGGGCATGAACGCGGCGATGATGGAGGACTACCTCAAGTTCATCGCCAACCGTCGACTGACCCAGATTGGGTTGAAGGAAGAGTATCCCGGGACGACCAACCCGTTCCCTTGGATGAGCGAGATCATGGACCTCAAGAAGGAGAAGAACTTCTTCGAGACACGGGTGATCGAGTATCAGACGGGTGGGGCGTTGAGCTGGGATTAAACCTAAAGGGCTGCCAAATGGCTAATGCTGTTCACTTAAGTCTGATGTGACATCGATTGGGGCTGCCTTGCAGCCCTTCGCGGGCAAGCCCGCTCCCACAGGATCGTGCATTTGCAGCGTACTTGTGGGAGCGGGCTTGCCCGCGGAGGGCCGCCAAGCGGCCCCAAATGGTT
>NZ_JBCGFQ010000089.1:0-9004 GCF_040984075.1 Pseudomonas sp. I2 | reverse complement strand
CCCCGCGATGTCGAAAACCCACGCATGAACCCCCGATCTGTGCCCGATCTGTGCCCAAAGCGGCGCTTGCGCGGCCGCTTCCTACCCGCCAGACTCGCCAAAAAGGGCGGTTGAACTTCCTATACCCCGCGTAGCGTGCCGCATTTGCGCCTATGCGCTGACGGCACCCCCTGCGGGCGTGTTTCGGGCTAATAACGGAAGGATTTCAGCGGCTCATCGCCTGCCGCACTGAATAGGCGAAGACATTCGCACGCAGTTCGGCTAAGAATGTGGTTGGAGCAGACGCGCTGCTCTGGGGCGTCGAAACCCCTCACGAATGGCTGGTGCTGGCCAGAACGGCACCAACTCCTTGACCTATGGTCGGGGAGCCTGTGGCGTATACAACAGGCTTTCCGAGCTAAAGGCCATGGGGCCGTTTCGTGACGGTTTCGAACTCCCCGATCACCAAGAGTCAGAGAGAATCGTTTGCGGGGGCGCACCGCAGACAAAACTCTCTCGGATACGGGGAATGACTATGCGGGTTCCCGTCGAACTCGATCCCGATGTGGACGACATCGCGCCGACAGGCGACAGCATAACCGTCTATGACGAACGGCATTTCGTGACGTATCTGCGCCTTCTCGATGCGAAGGCCGAAGATGCGGACTGGAAGGAGGTCGCGCGGATCGTGCTGCACCGCGATCCGGTCGCCGAGGAACTTCGGTCGCGCCGATGCTGGCAAAGTCATCTGGAGCGCGCGCAATGGCTGTCGCGTGAAGGCTATCGGAAGATTCTGGAGCAGGCGGTAGCCAACAAGGTATGAAGATCGGAGACAATTTCAGCTTGTTTCTTGTCGCAGATTTCGGGATTGTTGCGACAACTACCCGCAAGTAGATTTACGCAAGCTATGGATGAATATAGGCAAGCTATGGATGAATATAGGGAAATAAACTGCGCGGCAATGCCAGTGCCGGCGGGTTTATCAGAAGAGGTGAAGGGATATTCGTGGGCGCGGAATAATGTCGGTGAGTCCGGGGGAGTGGTATATCGGCTCTACGGCAAGGCAGGTGCACCCGATCTCTTCCTGAAGCATGGTCGCGATACCGTTGCCAATGATCTCGTGGATGAGATGGTTAGACTGCGTTGGATGGCCAACCACATCGCGGTTCCCACCGTCACGCATTTCGTCAGCACTACCGACGAAGCCTGGCTCCTTATGACGGCCTTGGCAGGTGAAACCGCATATCAGGCTCTGGAAGCGCGTCCAGAGGAGAGAACGACCATTGTTGATGCGCTGGCGGACTTCCTTCGGACGCTACATGCAATTCCGATCAGCGAATGTCCATTTACCAGCGATCATAGCTATCGACTCGGACTGGCGCGCAAACGGATCGACGCCGGCTTGGTCGAAGAAGACGATTTCGATGAGGAACGCGAAGGCTGGACAGCAGAACAGGTTTGGCAGGAAATGCATCGACACCTGCCTTTCATGGCCGATCAGGTTGTCACACATGGGGACTCCTCGCTCGATAACCTTCTTATGGTGGATGGTGTGGTAATCGGCTGTATCGACGCAGGCCGTGTCGGTATTGCCGACCGCTACCAAGATTTGGCGATACTCTGGAACTGTCTCGGAGAGTTCGATGAGGCGTTACAGGACAGGTTTTTCGCCCGGTACGGCGTTCCTAAGCCAGATCCAAGCAAGCTGCTATTCCACCTGATGTTGGACGAGCTTTTTTGATATTAGACGACAGCTACCACGGCAAATGAAACACAGGCTGGCAGTGGCAGAACCACCAAACTCCGTCATTCTCGAAATTGCATCCCTTGCGAGATAGGGGGCGAGAAGCGTAAGTGCTATTTTTAGCGGCCCCTATCGATCTGACCGGCAAATACCATCACCGTCACGCAATTTCTAAAATTCTCTAACAGATCGGCCGGTCTCGGAGAAGCAAGGGGTTTCCGTGTTGCATGTCATTGTCGTAAGTGGCACAAATTTGCGACACGATTTTCGACAGATAGCGCTCGCAAACGATTAACGCTTGCAGGGTTTGATCGGGTAATGAAGTAACAGGCGATAGCCGCCGTGCATCATCTTGATGCCATGCGCAACTAGGCGGCGGGCCTTGTTCTTGCGCGGATCGTTCTCAAAATCCTCCTTCCTGCCGCGAAAGCCGAGCAGGACTTTGGCGATGGTGCGGTAGCTTTCGCCGCGGAACCGTGCGTCGAGCGCACGCAGGGACAGGATGTGCCATTGCCGGAGCTGGGCGGGGATCGCCCGGAAGTCGGGACCGGGCGCGCGGCCATTGAGGGACCGCCAGAATCGACGGACAGCGTGAGCGCGCAGCTCCAGAAAGGCGTCCATCGGTAGCGTGACGGCGTAAAATGCGGCGGTGTCCGGCACGGCCACGGGTAGCCAGAATTGATGCGCAACGCCGTCCGCCTGCCAGATGCCGTGCCAGCCATCGGCAGCGCGGCGCATATCGAGGCCGTCGAGATGCGCCAACGTCAGTACCGGTTCGGTGTCGTCGTCCTTGTGATTGACTGGCGACAACATCACGGCTTGCGGTTGAAGGCGCGGACTCCAGATCGGCGATTGCCGATCATGCGGCGCGTCGGGATCGCACGGGAAATCGCAAACCCCAGCGATGCGCGAACTCTTCGAGGTCGCGGGCAGCCGCCCCTGCGGTCAATGCGATGGTCCGGCAGTCCCGACGATATTCGTCGTTGCGGCGCAGGTATTCCCAAGCGAAACCAGCGGCAGGGATGTGCTTTGTGTGCCCGTATGCCGCCGGTGATCGCCAATCGATGTTGAGCATGGCGTCACCTCCCCGAGCCGGGATGCTGGGCAGCGCCCGGCAAGAAGAGGTTCAATCATCACTGGAAATATAGAAGCCGCTCAAAGCAGATACCTTGAGCGGCTAACCCGATCATTTTTGGTATTTTTGGCGACAGCCCGGCGACTCCGCGACGCCTGCCCGTATGAGGACGGACAGGCAGTCATGTTTTCACCTGTTGGAAAACACATGGACCTCGCCGTGCGCGGTCTCGATAGTGAACAGGTCGCCGCCCATCTCGGCGTCGCGCGCCATCCTCTCCCAATCGACATAGTAGCGCAGCGCTTCGGGGATCGTGACGCTCTCGGTGGTCAATTCCTCCATGTAGTCGGCGAGGCTGGCGAACTGACCATGATAGCAATCCTCCAACGTGGATTCGGCTTGGTCCATGTCGCCGCTGAACTGCTCCAGCAGGCCCGCGCCAAGTGCGCCATGCTCTGCGATGAAACTGGCCATCCGCGCCACGATGTCGATGCCGGCATATTCCGAGATGCTGACGCCCTCGAAGCCCTCGTAATCGTGAATGGCGTATTCCTCCGCGTCCTCGACAGGGGAACGGGCAAGCATCGCGGCAATCGCGCCCCTAATCTGGTCCGCGTCCTGATCCGCGTCGATCCAAGCGCCATGCAGATAGCCGTTGTTGTAGGCGGCAAGGCAAGCGACATAGATGCGGGGGGTACTGTCGGATACGTTGGTCATGTCTCTGATCCTCGGGTGGCGCAATGGCACCACGCATGTCGAATGGGATGCGGTGGACTTCATCGCCAAGCTGGCGGCACTGGTCCCGCCGCCACGCGCGCATCTCACCCGCTTCCACGGCGTATTCGCCCCGAATGCAAACCTGCGTGCGCAGCTGACGCCCTCGGGGCGCGGCAAGCGGCCTGCGGGCGATGCGGCGCCAGTGGACGTCAGCGCCCACGACGAGCCGCGCAGCCCCGAGCAGAAGCGCCGTGCGATGAGCTGGGCGCAACGGCTCAAGCGGGTCTTTTCCATCGACGTCACCGCCTGCGTCCACTGCGGTGGCACCGTGCGGATCGTCGCCAGCATCGAGGAACCTGCCGCCATCCGCGCCATCCTTGGCCACTTCGTGAAGCAGGGCGCGCGGGAAGAAGCGCACTACCGGCCCGCAGCGCGCGCGCCGCCGCCGGCCGCGTGACGAGGTGCCGGCCACACAGCCGGAAGCGAAAGCAGAATCCGATCCGATGCGGCCACGACCCCGCAGGGCTGCGCTCGGCCCTGTGCCGGGATTCGGTGAGAAATGGCTACGCACTGAGCCGCTGCGTGGCCCCGCGATGTCGAAAACCCACGCATGAACCCCCGATCTGTGCCCGATCTGTGCCCAAAGCGGCGCTTGCGCGGCCGCTTCCTACCCGCCAGACTCGCAAAAAAGGGCGGTTGAACTTCCTATACCCTTCACCGCCGCCTATGACGGGGAGGCTGCGCTGACCTTCGAGGAGTTCCGCCAGGAGACCTCGGGCGAGAACGCGCTGGAGCAGGTGCTGCAGGACCGCGCCGAAGAGCTGCGCCGCCAACTCGACGGCTCCGCCGCAGGCGAGGCCCCCGCCGAAGGCGAAGCGCCCGCCGCGCAGTAAGCCGCGAACAAATTGACGTGAAGAGGGCGCCGGAAACTGAACTGACCCCCGGAAGTTGGACATCCATCCAACCTTCGGGGTTTTTTTATGGCCAAGTACAGCCTGGCCTTTAAGCGTGAAGTAGTAGATGCCTACCTAGATCCTGATCAAGGGGATGGCATCAAGAGGCTGGCAAAGCGCTACGGCGTGCCTCGTAACCATGTGCGGCACTGGGTCGCACTGTTCAAGGAACACGGAGAGGCGGGTCTTAGCCGGAGACGCCGCCAGACCTATAGCCCTGAACTCAAGCTTGAGATCCTTCAGCGCATGGTGCGTGAGGAGCTGTCCTATACCCAGGTGACGGCCCTCTACGGCATCAGGAACAAGTCGAGCGTGGCGGCCTGGGAGCGTCAGTACAATGAGGGGGGTATCGAGGCGTTGATGCCTAGCCCAAAAGGCCGCCAGCCAGCCATGTCCGAACCGCCCAATCGGCCGCCACCACCAGTTCCAGACCGGAACGCGACCCATGAGGAATTACTCAAGGAGAACGCGTACTTGCGTGCGGAGGTGGCGTACCTAAAAAAACTCGATGCCTTGGTTCAAGCGAAGTCCACGACCCCGCCGACAAAGCGCGGATAGTGCTTGAACTGAGGCAGCAGCATGCTCTACCGGACCTGTTGGCCATTAGCGGCTTGGCCCGTAGCACCTTCTACTACCAGGCCAAGGTACTGGCGCTGGGGGATCGACGCGCCAGTCTTAAGGCAGCCATCCAAACGCTCTACGACCGCCACAAAGGACGGTACGGCTATCGCCGCATCACCGCGGCCTTGCGGCGCCAGCTTGGCGAGGCCATCAACCACAAGCTTATTCAGAGGCTCATGCGGGCCATGGGGCTCAAGTCGCTGGTCAGGCCCAAGAGGTATAGGTCTTACAGGGGTGAGGTCGGGGAAATCGCGCCCAACGTCCTAGAGAGGCGCTTCAAAGCTGATGAGCCAGAACAGAAATGGGTAACGGACGTGACCGAGTTCAAGGTCAATGGCGAGAAGCTGTACCTGTCGCCGGTCATGGACCTCTACAACAGGGAAATCGTGGCGTTCCAGCTCGATGTCCAGCCGTCTTTCAAGATGGTCCGCGCCATGCTGGATAAGGCATGGGCTAGGCGAAGGTCACGGCGACCGCTGGTACTTCACTCGGATCAGGGCTGGCAGTACCAGATGAGCGCCTTCCGGCGGCAACTAGACGAACAACAGATCACCCAAAGCATGTCCCGTAAGGGCAATTGCCTGGACAACGCCGCCATGGAGAGCTTCTTCGCAACCCTCAAGACCGAGCTGTTCCACTTGAAGCAGTTCACCAGCGTGGAGCAACTGCGCAAGGAGGTGGCTGAATACATTCACTACTACAACAACGACCGTATCATGCTGAAACTTAACGGCTTGAGCCCTGTACAGTATCGGCTCCGCCCATTAGCGGCCTAAAGATCGGAGGTAACAATGTGGCCTAAAGATGTTCGGGCTGAACGACGCATGGTCACGGGTGGCGGAGTGGCTTACACCCTGTATCACGCGACCGTTGGCGAACTGGGCCAAATCCTACTGCAGCCGCTCTCGACAGGGGGCTGTCAGATGACCTGTGAGGTCCTTGACCGGCCCGATGGCCTCAAGGAAGAAAGGACGAAGCTGCTGAAGCCACTGGAAGAACAGCTGCTGTCGGCTTTGTCTCCGCCATTATCGGCAAAACGTTCAAAATAAGAAGGCCGAGCCCAGCTAGTTCCGGGCCCGGCCTAGGTGACGCAAGCGGTAAACCGAGCCGTCCAAAATTTGGGGGTCAGTTCAGGAAACGGCGCCCTTTTTGCTTTAATGACCCGGTGAATGAGAACAATCAGGCAGTTTCTGCAGCTCTAGTTCCGGTTATCTCCACCAGGAACCGCGATGTCGAAATGCATCACGTCCTCGCGCGTGCCGAGCCTGGTGTAGAGGGCGATGGCGGGGTCGTCGCCATAGTCGGCCTGCACATAGATCACCCAGGCGCCGCGCGCGGCAGCGATGGCCCGCAGGTGCTCGATGAGCGCGGTGGCGATGCCCTTGCGCCGGTGGGCTTCCGCCACGGCCAGGTCGTAGATGTAGATTTCCGAGCGGGCCATCTCGAACTTGGCGAGCTCATAGGCGACCAGGCCCCCGGTAACCGTATCGGCTTCCCATGCCGTCAGGGCGATGACGTGGTCCTTCGACAAAAGCTCCGCCAGATAGGCGTCGCCCGGCGCGTTCGCCGCATAGCTGTCGGCGTCGTCGAAGGCCACGCCGAACAGCTGGTTCAACTGTCGCATGGCGGCGATATCGGACGGGCCCAATCGCCGGACCGGAACGGACATGGCTTTCCTCCTATCGCTTGCCCATGCCCACCGCGAACGCCTCGCGGCGCAGGGCGGGAGCGAGCTTGAGCGCCCAGAGCCCGCCGGCCCGCAGCGCCTGGGCCGGGATCATGTCGGCCAGCAGCGAGCGGAACAGCGTATCGACCATGCCGCCGGTGCGCCTGAGATCAGAGGCGCGGCGCCGCGCGTAATCGGCACTGACCGCCTCCGCCCAGTCCGGCGCCGTCCGGTCGTTGGCGGCCAGCGCCGCGGCGAGGTCGGCCACGTCGCGCAGGCCCAGATTGAGCCCCTGCGCGCCGATGGGGGGGAAGGCATGCGCCGCTTCGCCGACCAGTACGACGCCATTGCCGCCGGCGACGTCGACGCTGAGCGTGCTGAGCGGAAAGACGAAGGCCGGGCTCGCCATGGCGATGCTGCCGAACAGGCGCTGCGACCTGTCGCGGAAACGGGCGACCAGCGCCTCGCCGCCCTCTTGCTTGGCCGCCTCCAGCACGTCCCGGTCGTCGATCCACACCAGATTGGCCCTGTTGTCGCCCGCCGGCACCAGGGTGAAGGGACCCCGGGGATAGTGGAATTCGATGGAGGTGCCGCCGATGGGCCGGCCCAGGTCGAGGTCGCAGACCAGGGCCGCCTGGCTGAAGGCGTGCTCGCGCGTGCGGAAAAATCCGGCGGCGGCGCGCACCAGCGATTTCTTGCCGTCCGCCCCCACGATCAGCGGCGCGCTGAGCCGGCTGCCATCGCCCAGGGTGACACTGCTCCCCGCCATTTCGGTAACGCCGAGGTCACGCGTTTCCAGATTGGCAAGGCCCGAGGCGACGGCGCGGAAGCGCTCCAGCAGGCGCGCATTGGCAAAATTCCAGCCGAAGGCGGGCAGGCCCGCTTCGGCGGCCTCGAACAAGGTCTCCGGCGCACGGATCAGCCGGCCGGTGGCATCGATGATGCGGATGGCGGTGAGGGCATGGCCGAGCGCGGCCGGATCGTCCACGAGATTGGCGCCGCGCAGGTAGTCGACGCTGGGCATCATCAGCGCCGAGGTGCGCCGGTCGGGCGGGCCGGCGGGGGCCAGATGGATGGTCCTGAGGCCCGCGGCGGCCACGGCGATGGCGGCGGCGGCCCCGGCCAGCCCGCCCCCGACCACGATGGCATCGGCATCATGATTGCCTGTGGCGGGCGGGGGAGACGGTTTCATCGGGGCACTCGCGGTTCTGTTCGCCGCGATTCTATCACCCCGCCGCCGCCCGAGGCCAGCCGGCAGCTTTATTTTGGACGCTTTGCGGCATCATCGGCGGGGATAACGCCGCGAGAAACACAAAGGCCGGCAAAATCTCCTCAACGCCATCTTTTCTGTGCGCCCGGCTCTGCTTAGATAGGCAGACCGAGACTCGAAACGGAGCCGAAAATGCTTGAGCTTCTGGCCGATCCCAATGCATCACCACCTCGGGCACGCCGCACCTGGGCAACTACGTCGGCGCCGTGCGCCCGGCCGTGGCCGCCAGCCGTGCCGCGGACACGGAGAGCTTCTACTTCCTGGCCGACCTGCACAGCCTGATCAAGGCGCAGGACCCGGTGCGCACCCAGCGCTCGACGCTGGAGATCGCCGCCACCTGGCTGGCCTGCGGGCTGGAGCTGAGCGATCCCGCTGGGCGGGTTGCCATTGAGCCGCCCAAGCACCAAGCGTCGCACATCCGCAGCATCCGCTTCGACGGCGGCATCCTCGACGGGCAAGTGCTGCATTTCTCTCCCGAGCTCAACACGTTGATCGGAATCCGGGGCAGCGGCAAATCGTCCATCCTGGAGGCAGTACGCTACGCCCTCGACCAACGCCGCCACCGGCGACTACGGCGACATGATCGAGCTGGGCATCCTGGACCCGACCAAGGTGACCCGCAGCGCGCTGCAGAACGCCGCGTCGATCGCCGGCCTGGTGATCACCACCGAGGCGATGATCGCCGAGCTGCCGAAGAAGGAAGCGGCCGGCGGCCATGACCACGGCCACGGCGGCATGGGCGGCATGGGCGGCATGGATTTCTGATCCGGTTGGCCCGGTCGTCAGGGAACCGGACCGCGCCAGCGCGGTCCGATCCCGGCAACGACCCGACATCAAGGCCCCAAGGACGGGGCCGGAGCCCGGCAGCGATGCCGGGCTTTTTGTTGTGCCCGCGCCGCGGCAATGTCTGACGCGAAGATCAGAACGCACCGATACGAACGTGCGAACACAGGCGCAACACTGAGCAGCCGTCCCCGCA
>NZ_JBCGFQ010000088.1:0-9120 GCF_040984075.1 Pseudomonas sp. I2 | reverse complement strand
CCCCAGCCCCTCGCCCCGGCGCTCGTCGCCGCGCACGAAGGGGCGGAACATTGCCTCGCGCTGCTCCTCGGGGATCCCCACACCGCTGTCCTCGACACTGAAACCGTTGGGCTCCAGGCTCAGGCGGATGTAGCCGCTGTCGGTGTAGTGGGCGGCATTGCGCAACAGGTTGCCCATCACCGACTGCAGGAACGTGGCGTTGTACAGCACCGGGCTGGCACTGACGCGGCCATCGTAGTAGAGGGTCAGGCCCTTCTGCTCGATGGTGTCGCGCCAGACCCCGATCAGGTCGTCGGCGACCTCGCACAAGGTCGCCCGCGAGGCGATGGCCCCCTCGTCACGCTGGGCCCGGGCCAGCATCAGGAAGGTCTTGACCAGCTCGCGCATTTCTTCGGTCGCCCGCGCGATGCGCTCTACCTGGTTGCGGGAGCGGCTGTCCAGGGCCGGGTTCTCCATCAACAGCTCGCAGGAGGTGGCCAGCACCATCAGCGGGGTGCGCAGCTCATGGCTGACATCGCTGGTGAACAACCGCTCACGGGTCAAGGCGTCGCGCAGCCGGCCCAGGGTATCGTCGAAGGCCGCCGCCAACTGGCCGACCTCGTCCGCCGCGTAGTCCGGCGCCAAGGGTGGCGCCAGGCCGAGCAACTGGTCACGGTGACGGACCTGGCGAGCCAGGCGGATCACCGGCGCCATCACCCGCCGGGCCAGCAGCCAGCCGAGGATCACCGCCAGCGCCAGGCTGAGCACGAAGCCCACCACCACGACCGCGAACAACACCCGCTCGCGCTCCTCGAAATCGCTCTGGTCCTGCAGCAGCACGTAGTGGCGGCCATCGACCACCTCGACCATGGCGTGGTACGACAGCTGGTCGCGAAACACTTCGTGAAAGCCTGGTTCCAGGTGGCGCAGGTCCTTGGGCAGTTCGAAGTCGTCGCGACCGCCGCTGAAGTAGAACAACTGGTCGGGGCGCGGCCGGTGACTCCAGTCGCTGATGCTGTCCATGCGCAGCAGGCGCTGCAGGTCCCCGCCGAGCACCGCGGAGATCAGCCGCTCCTCGACCAGGTGGACAGTGGCGACGATACCGAAGGCGAAGGCCCCGGCGACCAGGGCGCTCATCAGCGCGAAGGCGATGATGATGCGCTGGGCGAGGCTCTGCTTAAACTCCATCGCGACCCTCGGCGAGGCGGTAGCCGACGCCATGTACGGTGTGTAGCAGGGGCTTGTCGAACGGCTTGTCGATCACCTGGCGCAACTGGTGCACATGGCTGCGCAGGCTGTCGCTGTCGGGGCAGTCATCGCCCCACAGGGCCTCTTCCAGCACTTCGCGGCGCAGCACGTGCGGGCTCTTCTGCATCAGGACGGCGAGCAGCTTGAGGCCGACCGGGTTGAGCTTGAGCAGGCGCCCCTGGCGGGTGACCTCCAGGGTGTCGAGGTCGTAGCTGAGGTCGGCGACCTGCAGGGTCCGCCGGCCGCCCCCTTGGGAACGGCGCAGCACCGCCTCGATGCGCGCCGCCAGCTCCGACAGGGCGAAGGGTTTGAGCAGGTAGTCGTCGGCGCCGGAGCGAAAGCCTTGCAGGCGGTCGTCCAGTTGGTCGCGGGCGGTGAGCATGATCACCGGGGTGTCGCGGCGGGCGTCCTCGCGCAGGCGCTTGCACAGGGTGTAGCCATCGATGCCGGGCAGCATGATGTCGAGGACGATCAGGTCGTAGTGTTCGGTGGCGGCCAGGTGCAGCCCGGACAGACCGTCCTGGGCACAGTCGACGGTATAACCCTTCATGCCCAGGTAGTCGGCCAGGTTGGCGAGGATATCGCGGTTGTCTTCAACCAGTAGAATGCGCATCGGGGTCTCCTGTGCGGCGCTTTCGCGGGGCGCGGCAGGCGCAGCTTACGGCCATCGTGGCCGAGGCGCCAGCCTTGGGGCCGCTGCGCGGCCCATTCGCGGGCAAGCCCGCTCCCACAGGGTTCGAGTCGATCACGATGATGGGGTTCGCAGGGGCATGTGGGAGCAACGGTCTTGTGGTGTCTGTACCGGCGATGGGCTGCACAGCAGCCCCAAGGCCGAACAGCGGAATATCCCCGGGCAGCCACAATGAAAAAGCCCCGCACGAGGCGGGGCTTTTTCATGTGCAGCGGGTGAGGCTGGCTTACATCATGCCGCCCATGCCACCCATGCCGCCCATGTCAGGCATGCCTGCAGCCGGCTTGTCTTCCGGCAGGTCGGCGACCATGGCTTCGGTGGTGATCATCAGACCACCGATCGAAGCTGCGGCCTGCAGCGCCGAACGGGTGACCTTGGCTGGGTCCAGGATACCCATCTCGATCATGTCGCCGTACTCGCCGGTAGCAGCGTTGTAGCCGTAGTTGCCCGAACCCTGCTTGACCTTGTCGGCCACCACGCTCGGCTCGTCGCCAGCGTTGGCAGTGATCTGGCGCAGCGGGGCTTCGACCGAGCGACGCAGCAGGGCGATACCGACGTTCTGGTCTTCGTTGTCACCCTTGAGGTCAGCGACAGCTTGCAGGGCACGCACCAGGGCGACACCGCCGCCAGGCACGACGCCTTCTTCGACGGCTGCACGGGTGGCGTGCAGGGCGTCTTCGACGCGAGCCTTCTTCTCTTTCATCTCGACTTCGGTGCCAGCACCGACCTTGATCACGGCAACACCGCCAGCCAGCTTGGCCAGGCGCTCTTGCAGCTTCTCACGGTCGTAGTCGGAGGTGGTTTCCTCGATCTGGGCACGGATCTGCTTGACGCGAGCCTCGATGTCGGCGTCGGCGCCAGCGCCGTCGATGATGGTGGTGTTTTCCTTGGACAGGATGACGCGCTTGGCGTTACCCAGGTGCTCCAGGGTGGTGGACTCCAGGGTCAGGCCGATTTCCTCGGAGATGACCTGGCCGCCGGTCAGGGTGGCGATGTCCTGCAGCATGGCCTTGCGGCGGTCGCCGAAGCCAGGTGCCTTGACGGCCGCGACCTTGACGATGCCGCGCATGTTGTTGACCACCAGGGTGGCCAGGGCTTCGCCCTCGACGTCCTCGGCGACGATCAGCAGCGGACGGCCGGCCTTGGCGACAGCTTCCAGCACCGGCAGCAGTTCGCGGATGTTGGAGATCTTCTTGTCGACCAGCAGCAGCAGCGGGCTTTCGAGCTCGGCAACCATGGTGTCCGGCTTGTTGACGAAGTATGGCGACAGGTAGCCACGGTCGAACTGCATGCCTTCGACAACGGACAGTTCGTTCTCCAGGCCCGAACCTTCCTCGACGGTGATGACGCCTTCCTTGCCGACTTTTTCCATGGCTTCGGCGATGATTTCACCGATGGAGGTGTCGGAGTTGGCGGAGATGGTGCCTACCTGGGCGATGGCCTTGGAGTCGGCGCACGGCTTGGACAGGTTCTTCAGCTCGGCGACGATGGCGGCGGTGGCCTTGTCGATACCGCGCTTGAGGTCCATCGGGTTCATGCCGGCGGCAACGGCCTTCAGGCCTTCGTTGACGATGGCCTGGGCCAGGACGGTAGCGGTGGTGGTGCCGTCACCGGCAGCATCGTTGGCCTTGGAAGCGACTTCCTTGACCAGTTGGGCGCCCATGTTCTCGAAGGCGTCCTTCAGCTCGATTTCCTTGGCGACGGAAACGCCGTCCTTGGTGATGGTCGGCGCGCCGAAGCTCTTGGCCAGGACCACGTTGCGGCCTTTCGGGCCCAGGGTCGCTTTTAC
This sequence comes from Pseudomonas sp. I2, assembly GCF_040984075.1. Taxonomy (NCBI): domain Bacteria; kingdom Pseudomonadati; phylum Pseudomonadota; class Gammaproteobacteria; order Pseudomonadales; family Pseudomonadaceae; genus Pseudomonas; species Pseudomonas sp. I2. The sequence goes on along the minus strand of NZ_JBCGFQ010000088.1, from coordinate 5,413 downwards.
CGCGTCAGCCAGGACGTTGACACCAACGAGCATTTTCTTGCGGGCGGAATCGCCGAATTTTACGTCTTTAGCAGCCATGATCGTTTAATCCTTGAATTCTTCTGGAATAACGGAAACCGGGGTTGATCAGCCTTCGATGACGGCGAGGATTTCGTTCTCGCTCATCACCAGCAGGTCTTCGCCATCGACCTTCACGGTGTTGCTGCCCGAGTAAGGGCCGAAAACCACCTGGTCGCCCACTTTCACGGCCAGTGCGCGCACTTCGCCATTGTCCAGGATGCGACCGGTGCCGACGGCGACGATTTCGCCGCGGTTCGGTTTTTCAGCGGCCGAACCCGGCAGGACGATACCGCCAGCGGTTTTCGATTCTTCTTCGCTGCGACGGATGACGACGCGGTCATGCAGAGGACGAAGCTTCATTGTCGATCTCTCCCAAAGTGTGGTTTTCATCGGCCGGTGTCGACACCGGCGGGTTGAGGCTTCCGGCGTAGCCGGTGAGGGCCCGCACCAGGCGAACCCTCTGTGTCATGTCTGGTGGAAACCCACCAGAAACCTTGCGGTGACCCATACATGTGGTCGGCAAAATCAATTACAAGGCTTCTCCGAGAAAATTTTTCACCGAATCGCCCGGCAACGGATTTTTCACTGGCCCATTCGTGGCAAACCCGCTCCCCCGGTCCAGCGCTTGCTCGAGGTCAGCGCCGAACCTGGGGGAGCGGGTTTGCCGGGATACCGGAGCGCCGCGAGTGGGTATCTACTTGTTGTCGCGACGCTCGTACTCGCCCTCGATCACGTTGGGACGATGACCGGCATCCGGCCGGGCCTGGAACGGATCGTCCTGGAACGCCCGCTGGCGCATGGCCTGGGCTTCGGCGCGCTGGCGCAGCTTGCGCGCAGCCAGGTGGCGGGTGAACGGCAGCAGGCAGAGCAGGCCCAGCACGTCGCTGATAAAGCCTGGCAGCAACAGCAGGCCACCGCCGACGGCGAGCATCAGGCCCTGGAACATGTCCTCGGCGGGCAGCTCGCCACGCTGCAAGCTCTCACGGGCGCGCAGGGCGGTGGCCAACCCGGCCAGACGCATCACCAGCACACCCAGGGCAGAACCGGCGATGATCAGCAGCAACGCCGGGAAGAAACCGATGGCGGCGCTGACCTTGACGAAGACGAACAGCTCCAGCACCGGGAAAATCAGGAACAGCAATAAAAAAGCACGCATCAAGGGATCCTCGGCGGAAGACAACCTTCCAGTAAGACCATCAGATGGATGCGTGCGCTCGCTATTTCAACCCTCGACTTCAGTCGAAGCCGGCCATTGCTCGGCGCGAGCCAGCAAAACCAAGGCTTCGCGAACTTGTGTCGGCGTATTGCAGGTCGTCGGGAAAGCCAGCCAGTAGATCCCCTGGCCAATACGCAGGTGCATGCCCTCGCTGTCGATGCCGACCATCTCGGCCGCTGCGGTGCGCGGCAGGTCGGTCAGCTCGACATAGTGGGCGATGGCATTGGCGTGGTCGCTGTTCATGTGTTCGATCATGCTCGCTTCGGCCTTGCCGGCGAACGGGTTGGGCAGGGTCACCTGGTCGAGCCAGTGGATCGCGCCGAAGCCACCGATGTAGCGATGGCGCACCGGCTCCAGCACCCAGAAGTCGAAATCGTGGGCCTTGTGGTAGTTGCTGGCCTCGGGGAAATAGCGGTAGTAGCGCTCGGCCGCCGCCTCGATGGCAGTTGCGTCAGTGAGCTTGCGCGCCTCGGCCATCACCGTCAGGCGGCCCACGGCCTGGACGTCCTCGGCGTCGCGCTCGCCCACCAGCAGCGAGCACTTGGCATCCTTCTGCAGGTTGTGGGTGTGCTGGGCGATACGGCTGATGAGGATCAGCGGGTGGCCCTGGGCATCCAGGCAGTACGGCACCACCGAACCGAAGGGGTAACCCGGCATGGACTTGGAGTGGGTCGAGAGAACACCGCGGTACTCCTTGAGCAGCAGTTCCCGGGCGGGACGGTTGGCGTTGGTACTCACTACAGGGCTCCTGGCGAATGGAAATCAGCTACCCGCTATAAGCTACAAGCTGCAAGAAAAAGCAAGGCGGTGTGTTGCCAAAAGTGGGGGCTCCACCCGATGCCAGCCAGTTGAGCGACATCGGGGCTGCGTTGCAGCCCCGCATGGAAAGTCTTGACTGACCGGTATTGGGCGCTACACCCGCTTTTTCTTGCAGCTTGCGGCTGCCCGCTACCAGGTGACCCCGAAGCCGGCGGTATAGCGGGTCTTGTCCAGGTCGCTGTCGCGGGTGCCGCTGATGACATCCTTCTCCGCCTTGAGGTTGAGCGAGGCCCACTCGGTGACCTTGTAGCGCAGGCCCACCTCCGCATCCAGCGAGTAGTCGGCCACACCGCCCAGGGGCTTGCCGAACTCGCCGTTGGTGAACAGCTGGACGCTCTTGCCGATCAGGTAGCGGTTGTAGTCCCACTTCACCGCGGCGGCATAGAAGTTGTCCTTGCCGCCGTCCCGGTACTCGAAGTCGGTACGGTTGATCAGCGAACCGAGGGAGAAGGCACCCAACTCGTCGTCCCAGAACTGGTAGCCAGGGCCGGTACCCACGGTGCGCTGGCGAGCCAGGTCCTCGATGTGGTCACGCTTGTACTCCAGCCGGCCCTGCCAGAACCACTTGTCGGTGATGAAACGGTCCAGGGCGTATTCGGCACTCCAGTTGTTGGTGGTGGTGATGTCGTCCTTGGTCTCGCGGTTGTACTCGCCTTCGGCGTTGTGCCGCCAGCGACCATGGCGGGCGGTGGTCTTGAAACTCACGTCGTAGTCGTCGGTGTCGTTCTCGGCGCGCTTGTAGTCCATGGCCAGGTCGACGTTGCCCTTCCACAGGAAATCCTCGACCAGCGGCCGGGGCTTCATGATCTGCTCGATGCTCGTCAGCTCCACGGTCTTGGGCACATCGCCATTGGCCAGGGTGACCTTGCCCGGCTCGGCGGCCTTGAGCGACTTGGTCTTCTCGCCGTTGTAGGCGTCCTGCTTGACCAGCAACTCCTGGTCGCTCTCCAGGGTCTGCACCTGCTTCCAGTCCAGGGCGATGGCGCCGCCGTAGGGTGTTTCCAGCAGCAGCTTGCCGCCATCGAACACCTTGATGGTGCCGCTGAGCCTGTCGCCGTTCTTCATCCACACGGTATCGGCGAACGCAGGGGCACAGAGGGAGGCGACGATCAGGCAAAGCAAGGTTCTAGAATACATAAGCGGACTACGGGTTCGATTTGACGAAAAAAGCCGGGCATTATCCAGATACCCACGACCAGAGCAAGGACAGACCCAGACCATGCCGTTGAGTTCCACTCTCATTTGCCACGACCGCCTGTCCGTTTTCATCTCCAGGCCAGGGCAGCCCTGATGTCCGGCAACTCTCGCGTCCCCCCGGAAGATGTCGAGGCCCGACGAATGGCGCTGTATTCCGTGCTGGGCCAGATCCCTGCCGGCAAGGTGGTCAGCTACGGCCAATTGGCCGAACTGGCGGGCCTGGGGCGGGCGGCGCGCTGGGTCGGGCGTACCCTTGGGCAACTGCCGCCGGATACCCGCCTGCCCTGGCACCGGGTGCTGGGGGCCGGCGGTCGACTGAGCCTGGCGCTGGGCACGCCATCGGGCGACGAACAGCGGGCCAGGCTGCGCGCAGAAGGCGTCAATGTGGCCAATAATCGTGTGGATATGTCGCGTCATGGCTGGCGTCCAATGGAGCACAGCGGTTAGAGTGCGCGTTTTGTTTTCGCAAACTTGAGGCAGATGTTGGCCCATGCCCCGTAAAACCTGGCGCGCTGCGCTCGCTGCCTATGCCAGCCCATCGACTCTGGTGCTCCTGCTGCTTGGCTTTGCCGCCGGTTTGCCCTACATGCTGGTGTTCTCCACACTCTCCGTCTGGCTACGAGAGGCCGGCGTGGCCCGCGAGACCATCGGCTACGCCAGCCTGATCGGCCTGGCCTATGCCTTCAAATGGGTCTGGTCACCACTGCTCGACCAATGGCGCCTGCCGGTACTGGGCAACCTCGGCCGACGCCGCTCGTGGCTGCTGCTGTCGCAGGTGTTGGTGGTGGTGGGGCTGGTCGGCATGGGCCTGTGCGACCCGCAGAAGCACCTGTCGTGGCTGATCGCCCTGGCGGTGTTGGTGGCCTTCGCCTCGGCCACCCAGGACATCGCCGTCGACGCCTACCGCCTGGAGATCGCCGACGACCAGCGCCAGGCGGCCCTGGCCGCCAGCTACATGGCCGGCTACCGGGTCGCCGCCCTGCTCGCCACCGCCGGCGCGCTGTTCTTCGCCGAATGGTTCGGCTCCACCGGCTTCAGCTACCTGCACAAGGCCTGGACCGGTACCTATGTGCTGTTCGGCGTGCTGATGCTGCCGGCGGTGTTCACCACCCTGGTGATGCGCGAGCCCCCCGTGCCCCTGCGCACCCAGCTGTCGGCAGCGCGCTACGGGCTGGTTCACCAACTGGCGTCGGTGTTCGTGCTGATCATCCTGCTGGTGTCGGTGCCGGCCAGCTTCACCCAACTGTTCAACACCGGTTGGGGCAGCGTGGTGTCCGGCGACGCGACCCCGCTCGACCTGCTGCTCGAAGACCGCGCCTTCCTGCGCCTGCTGCTCTATGTCCTGCTGACCTGGGCGTGCCTGTCGTCCCTGGGCCGGCGTGGCCTGGCGCCGGTGCTGACACCGGTGAACGACTTCATCCTGCGCTACCGCTGGCAAGCCCTGTTGCTGCTCGGCCTGATCGCCACCTACCGCATGTCGGACACCGTGATGGGGGTGATGGCCAATGTCTTCTACATCGACATGGGCTTCACCAAGGACGAGATCGCCAGCGTCAGCAAGATCTTCGGCCTCATCATGACCCTGGTCGGCGCCGGGGCCGGCGGCCTGCTGATCGTGCGCTTCGGTATCCTGCCGATCCTGTTCATCGGTGGCGCCGCCTCGGCGGCGACCAACATCCTGTTCCTGATGCTGGCCGACATGGGGCCGAACCTGAAGATGCTAGTGGTGACCATCTCCCTGGACAACTTCAGTTCCGGCCTGGCCACCTCGGCGTTCGTCGCCTACCTGTCGAGCCTGACCAACCTGAAGTTCTCCGCCACCCAATACGCCCTGCTCAGCTCGATCATGCTGCTGCTGCCACGTTTGATCGGTGGTTACTCCGGCGTGCTGGTGGAGAAGTTCGGCTACCACGACTTCTTCCTGATCACGGCCCTGCTGGGCGTGCCGACGTTGATCCTGATCGCCCTGCAGTGGCGGCAGGAAGTGGGGCCCGGCAAGCAGGAGCCGGTGGAGAGTTCCGCAGCCGAGCGGCCCTGACGCAGGGCCGCTTTTCCCTAGGTCACTGCGCCACGGCACCTTCGTCCTGGCGCCCACCCACCACGAACCACAGCGGCCAGAGG
>NZ_JBCGFQ010000087.1:0-9272 GCF_040984075.1 Pseudomonas sp. I2 | reverse complement strand
GGGCCAGGTTGGTCCTGCATTGCCCGCTGGTGGGGTGAGTCGGGGCTTCGCGGTACAACCTCTGCATGGCTGGGGCCGCTGCACGCCCCTTTCCGACCAGTCCGGCGCACCGGCAAGGCCGCTCCAGGTTCAGCATTGTGCCTGTGGAGCGGCCTGGTGTCGCAAAAGGGGCGCGCAGTGGCCCAACGGGTCTTGCCCGGTCAGTCAGCCAGGCGCCAGGTGGTGCCATCCTTGCTGTCTTCCAGCACCACGCCCATGGCGGTCAGCTGGTCGCGGATACGGTCGGACTCGGCCCAGTTCTTGTCCGCACGCGCCTGCAGCCGCGCCTGGATCAGTGCCTCAACTTGCGCGGCATCGACCTTGCCTTCGGCGCCCGCACGCAGGAATTCGTCGGCATCCAGCTGCAACACCCCCAGCACGTCGCCCAGCTCGCGCAGGCGACCAGCCAGGCCGGCGGCGGCTTGCGGATCGCTGTCGCGCAGGCGGTTGATCTCACGCACCAGGTCGAACAGCACGGCGCAAGCTTCCGGGGTACCGAAGTCGTCGTTCATCGCTACGCTGAAGCGCTCGACGAACGCCTCGCCCCCCTTGGCCTCGACACGCGGCAGGCCGCGCAGCGCATGGTAGAAGCGCTCCAGGGCGCCCTTGGCCTCGCGCAGGCTGTCCTCGGAGTAGTTGATGGCGCTGCGGTAGTGGCTGGCCACCAGCAGGTAGCGCACCACCTCTGGGTGGTACTTGTCGAGCACGTCGCGGATGGTGAAGAAGTTGTTCAACGACTTGGACATCTTCTCGCCATTGATGCGGATCATGCCGCAGTGCATCCAGGCATTGGCATACGGCTTGCCGGTGGCCGCCTCGCTCTGGGCGATCTCGTTCTCGTGGTGTGGGAACTCCAGGTCGCTGCCACCGCCGTGGATGTCGAAGCTCTCGCCCAGGCAGCAGGTGGACATCACCGAGCACTCGATGTGCCAGCCCGGACGGCCCGGGCCCCACGGCGAATCCCAGCTCGGCTCGCCCGGTTTGGCGGCCTTCCACAGGACGAAGTCCAGCGGGTCCTGCTTGGCTTCGCCGACCTCGATCCGCGCACCGATGCGCAGGTCTTCGATCTTGCGCCGCGATAGCTTGCCGTAGCCGACGAACTTGCCGACCCGGTAGTACACGTCGCCGTTGCCCGGCGCGTAGGCATAGCCCTTGTCGATCAGGGTCTGGATCATCGCGTGCATGCCGGCGATATGATCGGTGGCACGCGGCTCCTGGTCCGGCGGCAGGATGTTCAGCCGGCGCTCGTCCTCGTGCATGGCATCGATCATGCGTGCGGTCAGCGCGTCGAAGCGCTCGCCGTTCTCGTTGGCGCGGTTGATGATCTTGTCGTCGATGTCGGTGATGTTGCGCACGTAGGTCAGCTCGTAGCCGCTCTTGCGCAACCAGCGGGTGACCAGGTCGAAGGCCACCATGCTGCGGCCGTGGCCCAGGTGGCAGTAGTCATACACGGTCATGCCGCACACGTACATGCGCACCTTGTTGCCGTCCAGGGGCTTGAAGGCTTCCTTGGTCTTGCTCAGGGTGTTGTAGATGGTAAGCACGGCGGTTCCTCAGCTGCCCCAGGAGTCACGCAGGGTGACGGTGCGGTTGAACACCGGACGGCCCGGCTGGCTGTCCTTGAGGTCGGCGCAGAAATAGCCTTCGCGCTCGAACTGGAAACGGTCCTCGGGCTGCGCCTGGGCCAGCGACGGCTCGGCACGGCAACCGGTCAGCACCTGCAGCGAATCGGGGTTGATGTTGTCCAGGAAGCTGCCGCCCTCCTCGGTCTTGTCCGGGTTCGCCGAGCGGAACAGGCGGTCGTACAGGCGCACCTCGCATTCCACGCTGCCTTCGGCCGGGACCCAGTGGATCACGCCCTTGACCTTGCGGCCCTCGGGGTTCTTGCCCAGGGTGTCCGGGTCGTAGGAGCAGCGCAGCTCGACGACGTTGCCGTCGGCGTCCTTGATCGCCTCGTCGGCGCGGATCACGTAGCTGCCGCGCAGGCGTACCTCGCCATTGGGCTCCAGGCGCTTGTAGCCCTTGGGCGGCGTTTCCATGAAGTCGTCGCGGTCGATGTACAGCTCACGGGCGAACGGCAGCACGCGCACGCCCATGTCTTCCTTGGGATGGCGCGGCAGTTCGAGCTGCTCGACCTGGCCCTCGGGGTAGTTGGTGATGACCACCTTCAGCGGGCGCAGCACGCACATGGCGCGCGGAGCGGTGCGGTCGAGGTCGTCACGGATGCTGAACTCGAGCATGGACATGTCGACCACCCCGTCGGAGCGGTTGGTGCCGATCATCTCGCAGAAGTTGCGGATCGACGCCGGGGTGTAGCCGCGGCGACGGAAGCCCGAGAGCGTGGACATGCGCGGGTCGTCCCAGCCGTCGACGTGCTGCTCGTCCACCAGTTGCTTGAGCTTGCGCTTGGAGGTGATGGTGTAGTTCAGGTTCAGGCGGCTGAACTCGTACTGGCGCGGATGGGCCGGCACCGGCAGGTTGTCCAGGAACCAGTCGTACAGCGGGCGATGGCCTTCGAACTCGAGGGTGCAGATCGAGTGGGTGATGCCCTCGATGGCGTCGGACTGGCCATGGGTGAAGTCGTAGTTGGGGTAGATGCACCACTTGTCACCGGTCTGGTGATGGTGGGCATGGCGGATGCGGTAGAGGATCGGGTCGCGCATGTTCATGTTCGGCGACGCCATGTCGATCTTCGCGCGCAGCACGCGCTCGCCATCCTTGAACTCGCCGGCCTTCATGCGCGCGAACAGGTTCAGGTTCTGCTCGACGCTGCGCGTACGGAACGGGCTGTCCTTGCCTGGCTCGGTCAGGCTGCCGCGGTATGCGCGGGCCTGCTCCGGGGTCAGGTCGCAGACATAGGCCTTGCCGGCCTTGATCAAGTCCACCGCCCAGTCGTGCAACTGGTCGAAGTAGTCCGAGGCATAGCGCACCGGGCCTGCCCACTCGAAGCCCAGCCACTTGATGTCGCGCTGGATGGCGTCGATGTATTCCTGGTCTTCCTTGGCCGGGTTGGTGTCGTCGAAACGCAGGTGACAGACGCCACCGAACTCCTGGGCCAGGCCGAAGTTGACGCAGATCGACTTGGCATGGCCGATGTGCAGGTAGCCGTTGGGCTCGGGCGGGAAGCGGGTGACGATGCTGCTGTGCTTGCCCGAGTCCAGGTCGGCCTGGATGATCGGCCGCAGGAAGTTCGCAGGGACGGCGGGAGCGCCTTTGGCAGCGGCGTTGGGCGCGTTGTCGGCAGTGGGCTTGCTCATAGGTTCCTTGAATGCAGGTGTTCGGCCCGGGTAGGCCGATTGAATCAAAGGGCCTATCATAGCCGAAGCAGTCAAGCTGCCGACAGCCGGGCGCCGACAAACTGGCGCGATTTATCGCAGGCCGGGCAAAATGGCCGGCGCACGCCCTGTGTCGCGGTCGCCCGATCCTGCGTCAGGTGACAGTACGCGCCCTGCGCACCCTATTCATGAATGCCTTGAAAGAGCGAATTCCAGTATGTCCAAAGTCAAACTGAGCACCAACCACGGCGACATCGTCCTGCAACTGGACGCCGAGAAGGCACCGAAAACCGTCGAGAACTTCGTTCAGTACGTCAAGGACGGCCACTACAATGGCACCGTGTTCCACCGCGTGATCAACAACTTCATGATCCAGGGCGGCGGTTTCGAACCGGGCATGAAGCAGAAGTCCACCCGCGCACCGATCCAGAACGAAGCCGACAACGGCCTGCCGAACAAGCGCTACAGCATCGCCATGGCCCGTACTATGGAGCCGCACTCCGCGTCGGCGCAGTTCTTCATCAACGTCGCCGACAACGACTTCCTCAACCACAGCGGCAAGAACGTGCAGGGCTGGGGCTATGCGGTGTTCGGCGAGGTGATCGAAGGCCGCGAGATCGTCGACGCGATCAAGGGTGTGTCCACCGGCTCCAAGGCCGGCCACCAGGACGTGCCGAAAGATGACGTGATCATCGAGAAAGCCGAGATCGTTGAGTGATCCTGCTGATCTCCGACCTGCACCTGCAAGAAGAACGCCCGGACATAACCCGGGCGTTTCTTGATCTGCTCGATGGCCGTGCGCGCCATGCCAGGGCCTTGTACATCCTGGGCGACTTCTTCGAAGTGTGGATCGGCGACGACGCCATGACGCCCTTCCAGCAGTCGATCTGCCAGGCCTTGCGCCGGCTCTCCGACAGCGGCACGGCCATCTACGTGATGCACGGCAACCGCGACTTCCTGATCGGCCAGCGCTTCTGCCAGGCGGCCGGCTGTACCCTGCTGGACGACCCGTGCGTGGTGGAACTGGGCGGGGAGCCGGTGCTGCTGATGCATGGCGACACCCTGTGCACCCGCGACCTGGGCTACATGAAACTACGCCGCTACCTGCGCAACCCGCTGAGCCTGTGGCTCCTGCGGCACCTGCCGCTGGCCACCCGGCAGAAGCTGGCCCGCAAGCTGCGCAGCGAGAGCCGCACGCAGACACGCATGAAGAACACCGAGATCGTCGACGTCACCCCCGAGGAAGTGCCGAAGGTAATGGCTGCCCATGGCGTGCGCACCCTGGTCCATGGCCACACCCACCGGCCAGCGATTCACAAGCTGGTGGTCGATGGCGAGCCGGCACGGCGTATCGTGCTGGGGGACTGGGACCGTCGCGGCTGGGCCTTGCAGGTGGATGAACAGGGTTTCCAGCTGGCGCCGTTCGAGTTTCCCTGAGGCCAGGCCCTGCCCCATTCGCAGGCTTGCTCCAATGCCGGGGCCGCTAAGCGGCCCCAAATGGGCGGCGCAGTGGATAGATTCCAGCCTGACCGCCCTCGCCTCCCTGGTTACTGACCGCTGCTGGCCACTGCGCTGTGGTCGCGCTCGCTGATCACATACTGCCGATACTGCGGATCCGCCTTGATCTGCGCCTCGGTGAACGGGATCGGCGCCAGTTGCTTGGCCGAGAAGGCGCGGGTCTGGTCACCGGCATGCGGCGAAGCGGACTCGCTGGACTGGGAGAACGCCAGCAGGCCCTGGGCTTGCGGTCCCTGGTCGGTGAAGCTGACCAGTTGCAGGTAGCTGGTACCGCTGACCACCAATCGCTTGCCCGCCCCGCGCGGGACGCTGTAGATGGCGTTGTACACCCCCAGGCCCTGTGGCCCACCCGGCACGGGCGTGCCGTCGGCCGCCTGCTGGATCTGGCCCCAGCGGCTGTCGGCGCTCACGCCAGCCTCGGCCACCTGCTGCTGGGAGGCCAGCGCCGCCTCGCGCAGCAGCTTGCGTACCGCCGCCTGCTCGACGGCCAGGCCGCGCGGGGTATGCTGCGGGTCGGCCGGGTCGAAGGCCACGCGCCAGCTCTGCGGGTGCTGCGCCAGGGCGCCGAGGATGTTCTCGAAATGCACCAGGCCGATGCCGCTGTCCAGGTCGGCCTTGCCGTTCCAGTCCGCCAGGCTGCTGCACACGGCTTGCAGGTCGGCCCCGGTGGATTTGCACCATTCCAGCAAGTCCGGCAGCAGCAGGCTGGCCAGGTAGACCTCGTCGTCCAGCACCATGCGCTGCAGGTCGGCGACACCCAGCTTGCCATGGCCTTGCAGACGCTGCAGGGCAAAGCGGCCACGCATGCCCAGGGGCTGGTCGTCACGGCTGACCAGCGGCGAGAACCCGGTCAGCGGCTGCGCCGGGTTGGTCATTCGCGCCGGGTCGTTGGAGTTCTGCACGAAATCTCGACGCTCCAGGCTCGGCAACAGCCGCGCCGGGAAGATCCCGGGTTGGGCGGCTTCGTCGTCGACCTTCCACTGGCAGGCGCTGCGCGAACCGTCCAGCACCACCAGCGGCCCGGGCGCGGCGGGGTCGCTGCAGTGGGCGAGCAGCGCCTGGTCGACGTACGGCACCACCGACTGGTTCAGGTACAGCGCCTGACCATCGGCATCGACGGCCAGGGTGTTGACCCAGGGAATGCCCTGCACCTGCCCTACGGCCGTCTTCAAGGACGCCAGGCTGTCGGCTCGGTTGATCCGGTACCACTGCTGCAATACCCGGGTGTTGTCCAGGTTGGCATCGCGCAGGCTGTAGGCGTAGCGGTTGTCCCAGTCCAGCCGGCCTGGCCACTGCACCACCGGGCCGAAGGCCGAGGCATAGACTTGGCGCGCGACCTGGCTCAGTTGGCCATCGTCGCCCTTGACCGTCACGCTCAGGGTCTGACGGGCCAGCGGTAGCGACTTGCCGTCGAGCAGGTAGCGGGTCGGGTCCTTGGGGTCGAGCTGCAGGCGGTAAAGGGTGAAATGCTTGGACGTATCGACCGTATGGGTCCAGGCCAGATGCTGGTTGAAGCCGATGTTCACCACCGGCAGGCCGGGCAGCGCGGCCCCCATGACATCCAGTTGACCGGGAATGGTCAGTTGCATCTGGTAGAAGCGCAGCCCACCCATCCACGGGAAATGCGGGTTGGCCAGCAACAGGCCGCGACCGTTGGCCGAGCGTTGCGAGCCGACCGCCACCGCGTTGCTGCCACGTTCCGAGGCGAATTGCGCCTGACGCGCCAGTGCCACGCTGAAATCCTCACCCGCTCGCTGCGCCGCAAGCTTCGGCGGGGCCGCCGCCACCAGCGCCTCGGCGAACTGGCCGACGCCTCCCTCCACCAGCAGGCGGCGGGTCAGCTTGACAAGGTCGAGGCTGGTGATCGGCCGCAGCCAGTCGCCTTGCCCACACTCACCGGGCAACCCCTGGGCCCGGCGTTCGGCCAGGGCCCGGTTGTAGCCGCTGGCATAACCTTCGAGCAGGTCACGCACCTGGGCCGGCTGGGCCTGGAGGAAGTCTTCCGTCGTCGCCTGGGTGTTGAGCCAGGTGAAGAACAGGTCGCTATCGAGGTTGTCGCGCTGTTCGACGGTCTTGCCCTTGGCGCCGAAATAGCGGGAGCGCTCACCGTTGACCGTCAGCACCTCGTTGGCCAGCAGGCAAAGGTTGTCCTGGGTGTAGGCATAGCCGATGCCATAGCCCAGGCCGCGTTCGTCCTTGGCCAGGATGTGCGGCACACCGAAGCTGGTACGGCGGATCTGCGCCGAGGCATCGCCGGCGGTTTCCCGGGCCTGTGCGGCCAGGCTGGCGGCAACCAGCGCGGCCACCAGGCCAAGACGGGTCATGGGACGCGAAAGTGTGGTCACGGGCACTCCTGGAGTTGTAAGGGTGATCCCGATCAGACGAATGGCTGGATGAAAATTTTACGCCTGGCGGGGCTTTGCTACGTCTTGAAAAGGACGCGGCAAATTTTTTCAGGCAAAGGTTGCAGTTTTGCCGATCTCATTCGTCTTAGTAAGTGAGGCACCCATGATTTCGGGACAGATCACGAAAAGGAGCATTCACATGTACAACCCACAACCCTCGCCACAGAGCGCTCGAAGCCCGGGCAAGGCGAGTGCCGGGCAGCTCGCCGGCACGGCGGAACGCGTCGGCAACGAGCAGATCCGCGAACTGCTGCGCACCTACGGCCTGCGCACCAGCCTGATCCGCCTCAAGGTCATCGACGCCCTGCACAACGCCGATCGCAATGGCCGCAGCATTGGCGTGCGCGGCGTTCATGCGCAACTCGAGCAACTGGACATCCCGCTGTCGTTCCTGAGCGTGCGCGAAGTGCTCAAACGGCTGTGCGCCGAAGGCGTGATCAGCCTCGGCAGCGACAAGTGCTACAGCCTCAACCCCCAGGCCAGGGCCGTGCTGGAACAACCCGCCGCGCGCTGAGCGCATGGCCGGCCAAGGCAGGCCAGCCCGTGCAGGTCAACGCTTGACCTTGCGCCGCAGGATCCCGTTGAGCACCACCACGACGACCGCGATGGCGATGGCGATGTACTGGAACGTCTGCTCGCTGATCGTCCCCTGCCGCTGCAGGTAGCTCAGGCCCACCATCAGGCCCATCATCACCAGGATGATCAGGATCGAGTACTTCAAGCGTTGCATGTGTGTCATCAATGGTTCCTTGCGACATCAGGGACATAGGGCTCGCGACAAGCCGCGCCCATGATACAACGATGCAAGGCGCAGGCGGGGCATTTCCTGCTGAGCCCACCTGCCCGCACCTGAAAGCATGAAGCCCCCACCACCACTCCCTGATGGAGGCCCCATGCTCAACGCCATGCTGATCGCAGGCCTGCTCCTGCTTGCTCCCTCTCCTGCCCACGCACTGGAGACCACCCACCTTCCCCCTGAACGACTGCATGCCCTTGGCAGCGCACTGGCCAACAAGGCCGGCTCCAGCCAATGGCAACTGCTGTGGCAGAACGTACGCACCGCCGGCTACCTGACAAACCACCCCACCCGCCTGCACTTCAGCGTGCCGCACCGGGAGTTGCCGACCCTGGCCCGCGAGACCCTGGCCCAGGCCGACCAGGTCGAGGCCCTCGAACGGACTCGGGCGCGCTATCGCCGTGACTTTCATCCGCAGGTCATCGGCCAACGCGATGGCCAGGCACTCAATGCTCTGTGCCTGGTCGTGGACTGGCGGGCCGTGCCCCACGGCATGCGCGACAGGCCCGAGGCCTACCTGCGCCTGGCCAGGTTGCTGGACAGTTATCCCTGTGACTGAGGGTGGTACTACCCAATGAGCCACCTGGAAATCGCTACCACGGAAAACCAAGGCCTGCCGGGCAAAGCTGAAGCGATGTCCTACGCGAGCAGCCATCGCTGCCTGCGAGACATGCTCACTGGGGCTACAGGCCTTGGCCCGCATGGCGCCTAGCGACGTTGTCAGGCCCTGCTCGACAATCCAGTCACGCCACCACAGCACTGGTGGCGTACCCGACAGCCATCCCGGATGTCCATGCATTGCGCCACCCCACACGCCCGAGGGAGCCCATATGGAATTGCCAGACCTCAGCCACATCGAAATCACCCAGTTGCCGCATTCGCTGCAATCGCTGATCGAGTGCATCGGCATCGAGAACGCCTACCGCCTGACCTGCGCCTACGGCGGGCGGCCGAAATACATCCCCAAGCACCGCGAGCGCACCCGACTCGCCGATGTCCTGCCAGCCGAAGCGTTGGAAGCGTTGATCAAGCGCTTCGCCGGCGTGGCACTGGAGATCCCCAAGGCGGATCACTTCCTGCGCCAGTTGCGCAACCAACAGATCCAGAAGGAAAGCGCCGACGGCCTGTCCCGCAGCCTCTTGGCCAACAAGTACGGCCTGAGCCTGCGCCAGATCGGCAACATCCGCCGCCTGGAGAGCCATGCCCGCTGATGGGCATGACACCCACCCACCCTCACCT
>NZ_JBCGFQ010000086.1:0-11140 GCF_040984075.1 Pseudomonas sp. I2 | reverse complement strand
CACTTATCCCTCCCCGACCCTTTCGCACCATTTACGACCCCTTCCCTGACGCCACCATTGACCGAACCCGGCAAAGTTCGCTAAATCCTATTTATCCGCATAAATATGAAAAACAGTACAAATGCTCAAACCCAAGCGTAAGCGCCAGAAGCTCTCCGACGTGATCGTCGAATCGGTCAAGCGCTCGATCGTCACCGAGGCCCTGCACCCCGGCGATCGCCTGCCCACCGAGCGCGAGCTGATGGAGCACTTCGAATGCTCCAAGGGCACCGCCCGCGAGGCACTCAAGGCCCTGGAGGTCGAGGGCCTGGTCAGCACCCGCACCGGCCCGGCCGGCGGCGCCTACCTCAACGAGGTGGGCACCGAGCCGGCCAGCCGCGCCCTGCGCAACTACCTGCACTTCCAGCACCTGGACGGCGAGCAGGTGTACCAACTGCGCAAGGTCATCGAAGTGGAACTGGCGGTGTCGGTGATGGGCCAGTTGAGCGAAGCCGACTACGCCGCGCTACAGGCCAACATCGACTTCTGCAGCGCCCCGGAAGACAGCGAACAGGGCCAGCGCGAGCAGCGCCTGGCGGAGCTGGAGTTCCACACCCTGCTGGCGCACCGCTGCCCCAACCCGCTGCTGCGCTTCATGGCGGTGTTCCTCAACGACCTGCTACGCGACCTGGTGGTGCTGAAGAAGGCCTACCTGCCCAAGCGCCAGCAGTTCGCCGCCGCCAACATCGACTACCACAAGCAGCTCCTGCTGGCCCTGCGCGCCAGCGACGAACAGGCCGTGCGCCGGCTGATGCATGCACACATGTGCGACGCCGAGCACCACATGACCGCGCTGGAGGGCGAGGTCGCACGCAACTTCCTGCTGGAGTTCGAACACCACCACTGATCAGCCTGGAAAGAGGCCTGCGCACAGGCCCGCCGTACCCGCTTTGCCATTGCCACTCCTGCCTAATAACCACAACCAAGGAGTTACCCATGCAAAGACGTACCCTGCTCAAGGCAGGCCTTGCCCTGGGTGCCCTCGGTAGCCTCCCCCTCGGGGCGCACCGGGCATTCGCCGACGAACCGCTGACCTTCTACGGGCTCAAGTCCATGTCCGGTGCCTTCGCCAGCTATGGCAAGTACGCCGACATGGGCTCGCGCCTGGCCATCGCCGAGCATCCCCAACTGCTCGGGCGGCCCCTGAAGTACAAGGTTATCGACACCGAGGGCAACGCCGGCAAGGCAGTGCGCAAGGTACAGGAAGCCATCGGCCAGGATGGCGCCCGCTTCTTCCAGGGCTGCACCCTGTCGTCCTCGGCCCTGGCGGTGTCGAAGGAGATCCATAAGGCCGGTGGCGTATTCATGACCCCAGTCGGCGCCGACGAGATCACCGGCAAGGACTGCAACGCCTCGACCTTCCGCTGGTCGGTGCCGACCTACGGGGCCATCCGCGAGACCCTGGTGCCGATGATCCGCCAACTGCCGCAGGCCAGGCGCTGGTACACCATCACCCCGCAGTACGTGTTCGGCGATGCCCTGCTGGACAACGCACGCAAGGTGTTCGCCGAGTTCGGCGTCGAGCACATCGGCAACAGTTACCACTCCCTGCAGGAACAGGAATTCTCCGGCTACCTGACCAACGCCATCGCTGCCAAGCCCGATGTGTTGGTACTGCTCAACTTCGGCAGCCAGTCGTCCAACGCCCTGCGCCAGGCGGTCAACTTCGGCATCAAGGAGCGCATGAAAGTACTGCTGGTGTGGTCGGCCGGCCTCGACCAGTTCCAGGAACTGGGCAGCGACGTACTGGAGGGCGTGTACCTGGGCGCACAGTACTGGCACCAGGTCGACACGCCGCTGAACAGGCACCTGGTCGAAGCCACGCGCAAGGCCTATGGCGTCAACCCCAACTACCCGCTGGCGGCCGACTACATCGGCACCAAGGTCATGCTCGAGGCCATCGCCAAGGCCGGCACCTTCGATGGCCCGAGCGTGGCCCGCACCCTCCAGGGCATGCGTTTCCAGGGTCCGACCGGCGACGAGTTGATCCGCCCGGACGACCACCAGGTGCTCAAGGACTATTACCTGCTACGCGGCAAACCCCAGGGCCAGATGCGCGACGAGGACGACCTGGCCGAGGTACTCAGTGCCGGTCGCTCGTTCATCGAGGTCGACCACACCGGTTGCGCCCTGGCCTGAGCCGCGGCGTTCGTCCCAACCATCCAGACATGCAGCCGCCCGGCGCGCTGCAGAGGGCACGTCCATGCTCGACTTGTACCTGTTCCAGCTGCTCAACGGCCTGGGCCTGGGGATGATCTACTTCCTCATCGCCGTGGGCCTGACGATCATTTTCGGCCTGCTCAACTTCGTCAATTTCGCCCATGGTGCGTTCTTCCTGCTCGGCGCCTACCTGTGCTACACCGCCGTGGCCCTGACCGGCAATTTCTGGCTGGCCCTGCTGCTGGCGCCACTGGCCGTCGCTGCGCTGGCGTGGGCCGTGGAGCGCATGCTGATCAAGCGCATCTACCACCTGCCGCATACCTTCCAGATCCTCGTCACCCTGGGGATAGCCCTGATCATCCAGGAAGCCTCGGTGCTGATCTGGGGCCCGGTCGGCAAACACATCGCGGTGCCGCCGGAGCTGCGCGGGGTGCTGATCGTCGGCGATTTCATCTACCCCTACTACCGCCTGTTCCTCATCGGCTTCGCCGCGCTGATCGGCCTGGGCCTGTGGCTGCTGTTGGAGCGCACGCGCTTCGGGGCGCTGGTGCGCGCCGGCAGTGAAAGCACCGAAACGGTCTCGCTGCTGGGCACCAACATCTTCCGCCTGTTCTCCCTGACCTTCGCTCTCGGCGTGGGCCTGGCCGGGGTCGCCGGGGTGCTGTTCGCCCCCTTGCGCGGCGCCCAGCCGTTCGTCGGCCCGGAGATCCTCGGCATCGCCTTCGTGGTGGTGGTGATCGGCGGCATGGGCTCGTTCGGCGGCGCCCTGGTAGGAGGCCTGCTGGTGGGCGTGGTGCAGAGCATGATGACCAGCCTCTGGCCGCAAGGCGCCAGCCTGATGATCTATGGCGCCATGGCGGCGGTGATCCTGGTACGTCCCTACGGCCTGTTCGGGAGAGCATGAAGATGAGCGAGAAAAATCCTTTGCCCGTGGCCAAGGGCCGCGCGCCGGCCCTGCTGGGCCTGGTGATCGTCACCCTGGTCGGCCTGCCACTGCTGCTGCCGTCGGCGACCCTGGCCACCGAGATCCTGATCTTTGCCCTGGCGGCGCTGGCCTGCAACCTGTTGCTGGGCTACACGGGCCTGCTGTCGTTCGGCCAGGGCATCTTCTTCGGCGTCGGGGCCTATGGTGCGTCGCTGCTGATGATCCACCTCAAGTGGGGGCTGTTCAGCGCCCTGCTCGGCGCGGCGGTGTTCGGCGCCTTCCTGGCGCTGCTGGTAGGCGCCCTGGCGATCCGCCGCAAGGGCATCTACTTCGTCATGCTGACCCTGGCCTTCAGCCAGATGGCCTACTTCCTGGCCTATACCCTGAGTGACTGGACCGGTGGCGACAACGGCCTGCTCGACGTACCACGGCCGAACATCCAGGTCGCCGGCCAGGTGCTGGTGGACCTGGCCGACCCACGGCACTTCTATGCCTTCGTCGCGGTGCTGTTCCTGCTGATCTTCGCCGGCGCCCTACGGGTGATCCGCTCGCCGTTCGGCAGCACCCTGCTGGCGATCCGCGAGAACGAGACCCGCGCCGCGGCCATCGGCTACGACACCCGCCATTTCAAGATCCTGGTGTTCATGCTGTCCGGCGCCATCACCGGTATCGCCGGGGCGTTGTACGCGATGCTGCTGCACTTCGCGCCGCTGTCGAACATCGACCTGATGATGAGCGAGAACATCCTGATCATGACCATCGTCGGCGGCACCGGCTCGCTGTTCGGCTCCTTGCTGGGCGCCGGCGCCATCGTCGTGCTGGGCGACGTGTTGTCGGAACTGTGGCCGCGCTGGCTGATGCTGCTGGGGGCGATCCTGATCCTGGTGGTGGTGTTCATGCGCGGCGGGTTGTGGGGCGGCCTCGCCGAACTGGGCAAGCGCCTGTGCCCGAGCCGCCCGTTCAGCGCCAAGACCAAGGAGACCCTGTGATGAGCGACTACCTCCTGGAAACCCGTGGCCTGGAACTGGCCTACGGGCCGTTTCGCGCGGTCGACGGCGTCGACCTGAACGTGCGTGCCGGCACCATCCATACCGTCATCGGCCCCAATGGCGCCGGCAAGACCAGCCTGTTCCATTGCCTGACCGGCGAGCGCCAGGCCACTGGTGGCAAGATCCTGTTCAATGGCCAGGACATCCTGCGCAAGCCGTCCCATGGCCGGGTAGCGCTGGGCATGGCGCGCTCTTTCCAGCTCACCAGCCTGTTCCAGAACCTGTCGGTGCGCGAGAACCTGCGCCTGGCGGCCCAGGGCCGCGATGGCCTCGGTGCGCTGAACTTCTGGCGCAGCGTCGAGCACAAGCGCAGCCACTGGGACACCGCCGACCAGGTGCTCGAACGCCTCAAGCTCACCGCCCGCGCCGACACCCTGGCCGGCGAGTTGTCCCACGGCCAGCAGCGGGTGCTGGAGGTGGGCATGTCGATCTGCGCCCGCCCAACCCTGCTGATGCTCGATGAGCCCACCTCCGGGATGGGCATCGACGACATCCCGGTGATGACCGAGTTGATCAGCGACCTGGGCCGCGACCACACCGTGCTGCTGATCGAGCACAACATGAGCATCGTCATGTCGATCAGCCAGCGCATCACTGTCATGAGCCATGGCCAGATCCTGGTCGAAGGCACCCCGGACTTGGTGCGCAACGACGAGCGCGTGCGCACCGCCTACCTAGGAGAGGCCGCCTGATGCTCAACGTCGATTCGATCCATTCCTACTACGACAAGAGCCATGTGCTCGAAGGGGTCTCGCTGAAGGTCGAGGCCGGCGAACTGGTGACCCTGCTCGGGCGCAACGGCGCCGGCAAGACCACCACCCTGCGCAGCATCCTCGGCATCGTGCGGCCGCGCCAGGGGCAGATCACCTTCAATGGCCAGCCCCTGGTCGGCCGCGAGATCTTCGACATCGCCCGGCAAGGTATCGCGCTGGTGCCGGAGCATCGCGGGATCTTCCGCCAGCTCAGTGTCGAGGAAAACCTGAAGATCGCCGTGCGCAAGGACAGTCGCTGGCAATTGCAGGACGTATACGCCATGTTCCCGCGGCTAAAGGAACGGCGGCGCAATGGCGGTTTTGCCCTGTCGGGCGGCGAACAGCAGATGCTCGCCATCGCCCGCGCCCTGCTCAACGACCCCAGGCTGCTGGTCCTCGACGAACCCACCGAAGGCCTGGCACCGGTGATCGTCGACGAACTGGTGAGGATCCTGCGGCGGATCAAGGACGAAGGGCTGTCGATCCTGCTGGTGGAACAGAACCTGATGGTCTGCGACGCCCTCGCCGACCGTCACTACGTGCTCGAACAAGGCCGGGTGGCCTACCAGGGCAGCGCTGCACAGTTTCGCGCCGACCCGAGCATCAAGAATCGCTATCTGGCCCTGAGTGCCTGAAAGGAGACGGCCCATGAATACCCGTATCGATCCCTCGCGGCACCTGCTCGGCCAGGGCACGCTGGTCAACCGTGAACGCCTGTGGCAATCGCTGATGGACCTGGCCCGGCTCGGCGCCACGCCCAAGGGAGGCGTCTGCCGCCTGGCCCTGACCGACCTCGACCGCCAGGCCCGCGACCTGTTCGTGCACTGGTGCACCGAGGCGGGCTGCACTGTCAGCATCGATGCCATCGGCAATATCTTCGCCCGCCGCCCCGGACGCAATCCCGACCTGGCGCCAGTGATGACCGGCAGCCACATCGACACCCAGCCCACCGGCGGCAAGTTCGACGGTTGCTATGGGGTCATGGCCGGGTTGGAAGTGGTGCGTACCCTCAACGACCTGGGCCTTGCCACCGAGGCGCCGCTGGAGGTGGTGGTATGGACCAACGAGGAAGGCTCGCGCTTTCCGCCGTGCATGATGGGCTCGGGGGTGTTCGCCGGGAAGTTCGACCTGCAGGAGACCCTGGAGAAGGTCGACGACCAGGGCCTGTCGGTGGGCGCGGAGCTTACCCGCATCGGCTATGCCGGCCCCCGTGTGCCCACCGGCCATGCGGTCGGCGCCTACTTCGAGGCGCACATAGAGCAGGGCCCGGTGCTGGAAGACCTGCGCACCACCATCGGCGTGGTCCAGGGCTGCCTGGGACAGAAGTGGTTCGACCTGGTACTGACCGGCGTCGAGGCCCATGCCGGCCCTACCCCGATGCGCCTGCGCAAGGATGCCCTGGTCGGTGCCGCCGAGGTGGTCACCGCGGTCAACCGCATCGCCCACGCTCATCAGCCCCATGCCTGCGGTACCGTCGGCTGCCTGAACGTGCACCCGGCCTCGCGCAACGTGATCCCGGGCCAGGTGCAGATGACGATCGACCTGCGCCATCTCGACCCCGGCCACCTGGATGCCATGGTCGGCGAGGTACGCCAAACGATCGAGGCCTGCTCGGCCAAGCACGGCCTGCGCTTCGAGCTCACGCCCACCGCGGACTTCCCACCGTTGTACTTCGCCCAAGCGTGCGTCGATGCCGTGCGCCAGGGTGCCCGCGAGCTGGGCCTGAGCCACATGGACATCGTCAGTGGCGCCGGCCACGACGCGATCTTCCTCGCCGAGTTGGGCCCTGCGGGGATGATCTTCGTGCCCTGCGAAGGTGGCATCAGCCACAACGAGATCGAGAACGCTGCGCCGCAGGACCTGGCCGACGGCTGCGACGTGCTGCTGCGCGCCATGTTCCAGGCCGCCAACAAGGGAGCCCAATGAGATGACCGGCAAGACCTGCATCGGCGAACTGACCGCCCTCGAGTTGCTCGACCTGTACCAGCGCCGCCAGCTGTCTCCCGTGGAAGTGATCGACGATGTACTGGCGCGCATCGACCGCTACAACCCGGTGGTGAATGCCTACTGCCATGTGGATGGCGAAGGCGCCCGCGCCTCTGCCCGCGCCAGCGAGCAGCGCTGGCGGCGTGGCGAGCCCTGTGGCAGGCTGGATGGCCTGCCGACCTCGATCAAGGACCTTACCCTGACCCGCGGCATGCCGACCCGCAAGGGCTCAAGGACTACGTCTGCGGCCGGGCCGTGGGAGGTGGATGCGCCATTCAGCGCGTTCATGCGCGAGGCCGGCGCAGTGCTGGTGGGCAAGACCACCACCCCGGAGTTCGGCTGGAAGGGCGTCACCGACAACCCGTTGTACGGCATCACCCGCAACCCCTGGGACACTCGCCTGACCGCCGGCGGCTCCTCGGGTGGCGCGGCCGCCGCGGCGGCGCTCAACCTCGGCGTGCTGCACCAGGGCAGCGACGCAGGCGGCTCGATCCGCATTCCCTGTGCCTTCACCGGCACCTTCGGCATCAAACCGACCTTTGGCTATGTGCCGCAGTGGCCGGCCAGTGCCATGACCCTGCTGTCGCACTTGGGGCCAATGACCCGCACGGTCGACGATGCCGTGCTGATGCTCGATTGCGTAGCCCAGCCGGATCCACGCGACGGCTTGGCCGGCGCGCCAAGGCGAACGCCCTGGCTGGGCGACGAACAAAACCTGAGCGGTCTGCGCATCGCCTACAGTGCCGATTTCGGCTACGTGCAGGTCGATCCACAGATCCAGGCGCTGGTGGCCCAGGCGGTGCAACGCCTGGCGCGGCTGGGCGCGCAGGTGGAGGAAGTTGACCCAGGGTTCGCCGACCCGCTGCAGGCGTTCAATACCTTGTGGTTCGCCGGTGCTGCCCGGCTGGCTGGCCAGCTCTCGGATGAACAGCGGGCGCTGCTCGACCCAGGGTTGCGGTGGATCGCCGAACAAGGGGCGCGGATCGGCCTGGACGAGTACACCCTGGCCCTTGAGGCACGGGCGGAACTGGTGGCGCGGATGAACGCCTTCCACCAGCGTTACGACGTGCTGGTGTCACCGATGCTGCCACTGGTGGCTTTCGAAGCGGGGCACAACGTACCGCCTGGGTCGGCGATGGCGCAGTGGATGGAATGGACGCCGTTCAGCTACCCCTTCAACCTGACCCAGCAGCCAGCGGCCTCGGTGCCTTGCGGTTTTACCCGGGAAGGGCTGCCGGTGGGGTTGCAGGTGGTGGCCGGGCGGTTTGCCGATGAGCAGGTGCTGAGGGTGTGCAAGGTCTATGAACAGCACTATCCGAGCCGGCATTTGCAGGAACCGGTCGTTGGTTGAGGGGCTGTGCGTTGAACCCTGTTCGCGGCGGTTCGGCGCCCCGGGATCGAGTCAGCCACAGAGTGTGTGATTTGCGGGAGGGCTTGATCTCTCGAGTGGCGTTGGGGGCTGCTTTGCAGCCCCAGTCTTCAGCCCAGGCGCCCTGCCGGGGCATAGGGCACCGGATCGATGATCGGCTGGCTGCCGGTCAACAGGTCGGTGAACAACTGGCACGACGCCGGCGCCAGCACCAGCCCGTTGCGGTAATGCCCGCAGTTCAGCCATAACCCCTCATGCCCTGGCACCGGGCCGATGTAGGGAATACCTTCGGGCGACCCCGGACGCAGCCCGGCCCAGTGCGCCACCGGGGTGGCATCGGCCAACGCCGGCAGGAGTTCGACCGCCGAGGCCTTGAGGCTTTCCAGCGCGTCCACGGTCGGGGTCTTGTCGTAGCCAGCATGTTCCAAGGTACTGCCGATCAGGATGTGCCCGTCGCGCCGTGGGATGGCATAGCGTCCCTTGGCCAGGACCATGCTCGGCAGGAAGTCCTCGGCACACTTGAACAGGATCATCTGGCCCTTCACCGGCTCCACCGGCAGCGCCAGGCCGAGGGTGCGCAACAACTCGCCGCTCCAGGCACCCGCGCAGAGCACCACGTCATCGGCCGCCAGCACGCCTTCGGCGGTGTGCACACCGGTGACCCGCCCGCCTTCCTGGCGGAACCCGGTGACCTGGCAGTGCTCGCGCAAGGTCACGTTAGGCAGGGCCTGCAGGGCTGCCTTCAACGATTTCACCAGGCGTGGGTTACGCACGTTGGCTACACCCGCCATGTAGATGGCGCGCGTGAAGCCTGGGCCGAGCACCGGCACCGCATCGTAGGCCGCCGAGATATCCACGGCGCTCAGTGGCCGCTGCTCGCGCCTGGCCCAGGCCAGGGCCTCGGCCTCGTCGTCCAGGTCCAACCAGTACAGGCCGGTGGTGTGCACCTCGGGGTCGATCCCCGTACTCGCGCACAGGCGCTCGCCCAGCTGTGGATAGAAATCCTGCGACCAGTGCGCCAGTGCCGTCACCGCCGGGCTGTAGCGCCAGGGGTACAGGGGCGAGACGATACCGCCACCGGCCCAGGACGACTCGCGCCCCACTTCACCCTGGTCGCACACCACCACCTGGCCGACCTTGGGCGCCAGGTTGAACGCTGTCAGCAGGCCAATGACCCCGCCACCGACAATCACTACTTGCTTGCTCATCCGTCGATCCACTACCTGAAATAAACGCGACCTTCAGCTACCCCAACAGCCCTCGGCGGGCTCGACAGCCCCCGGATTGCTCCGCACGCCGGCCTGGTCGAGCTGGTAGTCACCACAACCATCGTCCGCCATCAGAGCGCCGGGCAGGCGCCTGGCGAGCAGGCGGAAACTGTCGTCGCCACGCTCTGCCTGCAGGCTGTAGTAGCGGCTGCCGGCGGGCAATGGCGTCTGCTGCTGGTCACTGTCGGCATACTGGCCGGTACGTGCATGGTGGCGCTCCAGGCGCAGGGCGGCATCGTGCAGCAGGCCGACCACTTCGCTTCGCGCGGCACGTCTCAACGGGTCGTGGTAACTGGGGTAGGCAATGGCTGCCAGAATGCCGGTCACGGCCACGACAATCAACAATTCGATCAGGCTCAGGCCTTGCTGCATGTCATTGTCTTCTCAATCGCTGGCGCCACAGAAGCCGCCGTGGCGCTACAGCCTGGTCGGCCTGCAGGGCGTACACAGCCTCCAGCACATGCCGCGCCTGGCGCTCGCGGCTGACGGCGGTGACCCTGTAGAGGGTCACCTGCACACCTTCGGGGACCTGTGCCGCCAGGGCGCTTTCGCCCAGGTTCTGTAACAGGAAGAATCCGTTTTCCGTACGCTGCCATGACAGGTCCCCGCCCTGCACATCATGGGCGTCAGGAGGCGGCAGGCAGGCCGCCTGGCAAGGTGCCGGAGGCGCCAGCAGCAACCGGGCCGCCCCCTCGAGCAAGGCTGCTTCGGCCTGCTCCAGGGCTCGTGCGTTCGCCAGCAGCAGGCCGCCCAGGCGCGCCTGGATCAGGGCATCGTGCAGGGCCGAAGCACTGAGCAGCCCCAGCAACAGGCTGAGCAGAAGCCCCACCAGCAGGACCATGCCGCGCTGGCGCCTCATGGTTCGGGCAACCGGTTGCGCAGGGCCACGCTCAGCTCGTGCTGCAACTCGATCCGCTGTTGCGGCTCGAACAGCGTCAGTTGCAGGTCCACGCGCCCGCCCTCCGCCGTCGGCACCAAGGTCGCACGCAGGTCGCGAACGTGGTCGATCAACGCCTCGGCCTGACTGCCGCTCATCCGTCTCAAGTTGCCCGCACGCAGTTGATAGCTGATCCGGGCGATGGGGAATGCCAATGTCCGCTCGTTGCCGGGGTGGCGCCCTTCCTTGACCTGCGCCCAACTGCGGCAATCGGTCAGCAAGGTCCAGGCTGGTTGCCTGGCGCTGCCCGGCAGTTGCTCCAGCACCAGGCTCAGGCTGTCCAGGCGCCCATCGCCGGCCAGGGTGATCCGTAGCGGTTGGGCAAACGCCTGGGCGGCAGCGGCCGTATCGAACGTGATCGCCTGTTGGCGCAGGCACCCGGACATGCCTGTCATGCGGATGTCCTGGGCCATTCTGTGCAGCGCCAGCCGGGCATCGTCCTGCAGGCGTGCCGCCGCGCCTTGCAGGCGCCAGGCCTGGTAGGCGGCGACGAACACCTGGCTCGCTGCCGCCAGCAGCATCAGGCCCAGCGCCAACGCCAACAATGCTTCCAGCAGGCCAAAACCGGCCTGGGCCCTGCTCATGGCAGTACCCTGCCCTGCAGGCTGACGGACTGTTGCGTCCCCTCCCGGGCCTCCAGCCAATGGATTTCCAG
>NZ_JBCGFQ010000085.1:0-12450 GCF_040984075.1 Pseudomonas sp. I2 | reverse complement strand
GGCTGACGCCGTCGGACTTCCCGCTGGCGGGCCTGAGCCAGGCGCAACTCGACGCACTGCCGGTGGCGGTGGCCGAGGTCGAAGACATCTACCCACTGTCGCCGATGCAGCAGGGCATGCTGTTCCATTCCACGTTCGGCGAGAGCGACGGCGACTACATCAACCAGATGCAGGTCGAGGTCGCAGGCCTGGATGTGGCACGCTTCGAGGCGGCCTGGAACGCTGTGCTCCAGGCCCATGACAGTCTGCGTTGTGCCTTCGTCTGGTCCGCCGACCAGGCCCAACCGGTGCAGGTAGTGCTGCGCGAGGCCCGTGTGCCGTTCAGCGAGCTGGACTGGCGCGGTCGTGATGACCTGGCGCTGGCGCTCCCGACACTGGCCGCCGAAGAGCGTGGGCGCGGCTTCGATGTGCTGCAGGCGCCGTTGCTGCGCCTGGTGCTGGTTCGCCTGGAAGATGACCGCCATGCACTGATCTACACCAGCCATCACATCCTCATGGACGGCTGGAGCAATGCGCAACTGCTGGGTGAAGTGCTGCAACGCTACTGTGGCGAGCGGCCCACGCAGGCGGCGGGCCGCTTCGGCGACTACATTGGCTGGCTGCAGCGTCAGGACCGAGCGCAGAGCGAAGCTTTCTGGCGCGAGCAACTGGCCGCACTGGAAGAGCCCACCCGCTTGGCCAGCACCTGTCAACATGTCGGTGTCGATGGCTACGACGAGCACAGCCTGTCGATCGATGCGCAGACCACCGCGCGCCTGGGCCGCTTCGCCCGTGAGCGCAAGGTCACCGTCAACACCTTGGTGCAGGGGGCCTGGGCCTTGTTGCTGCAGCGTCGTGTCGGCCAGGACTGCGTGTCGTTCGGCGCCACCGTGGCCGGGCGACCGGCCGAGCTGGCCGGTATCGAGCAGCAGATCGGCCTGTTCATCAACACCTTGCCGGTGATCGTGCCGTGCACCGCCGGGCAGACGCTTGGCGACTGGCTGGACGATCTGCAGGCGCTCAACCTGCGCATCCGCGAACAGGAACACACACCACTGTTCGACATCCAACGCTGGGCCGGGCAAGGCGGTGACGCGCTGTTCGACAGTCTGCTGGTGTTCGAAAACTACCCGGTGGCCGAGGCCCTGGAGCGTGGTTCGCCCTCGGGTCTGCACTTTGGCCCGGTGCGCACACAGGAGCAGAGCAACTATCCGCTGACCCTGGCGGTCGGCCTGGAGGACAGCCTGTCGCTGCGCTGCAGCTATGACCGGCAGGCGTTCAGCGCGGCGATCATCGAGCAGATCGGCCAGCAACTGCGTCACTTGCTGCTGCAGATGCTCGAACAGGGCGCTGAGGTGCCTGTCGAGACCTTGCAATTGCTCGATGACGAGCAACGCCAGGCTGCGGTACAGGCCTGGAATACCGCCCCGGCCACGTTCGCGCCGAGCCAGCCGCTGCATCGCCTGATCGAAGCCCAGGCGGCCCGCGCGCCGCAGGCGCCGGCGCTGGTCTGCGAAGGCGAACAGTTGAGCTACGCCGAGCTGAACCGCCGGGCCAACCGGATCGCCCACGCGCTGATCGTCCGAGGCGTCGGCCCGGACGTGCTGGTGGGCCTGGCCGCGCCGCGCTCGCTGGAGATGGTGGTCGGCCTGCTGGCCATCCTCAAGGCCGGTGGTGCCTACGTGCCGCTGGACCCGGCCTACCCGCTGGACCGCCTGCACTACATGATCGAGGACAGCGGCCTGCAGTTGCTGCTCGGCCAGGGCGACCTCGGGCTGAGCCTGGCGGCGGACGTGCAGGTGCTGGACCTGGCCGCCGACTACGCAGACTTCGCCGAGGTCAACCCGAACGTCGCGGTGGACCTGGATAACCTGGCCTATGTCATCTACACCTCCGGCTCCACCGGCAAGCCGAAGGGCACCTTGCTGCCGCACCGCAACGTGCTGCGCCTGTTCGAGGCCACGGACGGCTGGTTCGGCTTCGGCCCGCAGGACTGCTGGACGCTGTTCCACTCCTATGCCTTCGACTTCTCGGTATGGGAGCTGTTCGGCGCCTTGCTGCATGGTGGCCGCCTGGTGATCGTGCCGCAGGATGTCAGCCGTTCGCCGGAGGCCTTCTACCAACTGCTGTGCGAGCAGCGGGTGACCGTGCTCAACCAGACGCCGTCGGCGTTCCGCCAGCTGATGCAGGTGGCCTGCGCCGAAGGCCAGCGCAGCGACCAGCAGCTGCGCTACGTGGTGTTCGGCGGCGAGGCGCTGGAGGTCGGCAGCCTGCGTCCGTGGTTCGAGCGCTTCGGCGATCGTGCCCCGCAACTGGTCAACATGTACGGCATCACCGAAACCACGGTGCACGTGACCTACCGTCCATTGTCGCTGGCTGACCTGGCGCAGGGCGCGTCGAGCCCGATTGGCGTGCCGATCCCGGACCAGAGCCTGTACGTGCTCGACAGCGACCTCAACCCGGTGGCTGCCGGCTGCGTCGGCGAGCTGTACGTCGGTCGCCAGGGCCTGGCCCGTGGCTACCTCAAGCGCGCCGACCTCAGCGCCACGCGCTTCATTCCCGACCCGTTCGGCGAGAGCGGGGCGCGGCTGTACCGCAGTGGCGACCTGGCACGCTGGCGCGCCGATGGGGTGATCGAGTACGTCGGGCGGATGGACCATCAGGTGAAGATCCGTGGCTTCCGCATCGAGCTGGGCGAGATCCAGGCGCGGCTGCAGGCGCTGCCTCAGGTGCGCGAGGCCGTGGTGCTGGCCCAGGAGGGGCCGAGCGGCACCCAGCTGGTCGGTTACCTGGTGGCCGGGCAAGCGGTGGCGGACCAGGCGATCTGGCGTGAGGCGGTCAAGGCCGCACTGCGCGAAGACCTGCCGGAGTACATGGTGCCGGCGCACCTGCTGCTGCTCGAGCGCATGCCGCTGACCGCCAACGGCAAGCTCGACCGCCGCGCCTTGCCGGCGGCGGATGCCAGCCTGCTGCAACAGGCTTATGTGGCGCCAGTCACTGAACTGGAACAGCAAGTGGCAGGCATCTGGGCTCAGGTGCTGGAGCTGGAGCAAGTAGGCTTGATCGACAACTTCTTCGAGCTTGGCGGCCATTCGTTGCTGGCCACCCAGGTAGCGCTGCGCCTGCGCGAAGCGCTGGGCCATGAAGTGCCGGTCAAGACGCTGTTCCTGGCCCGCGACCTGGCGGACTTCTGCGAGGCCTTGCAGGCCCTGCAGCCCGCGCTCGATCCACTGCACGATGTTTTGGCTAAATCCTTGGAGGACCTCAATCGTCTAACTGCCGATGATCTTGAAAAACTGATTTCCTAGTGAGGACACGGCATGCAGCAACTAATCGAATCGGTAAGCGCGCTTTCTTCCGAGAAGCGCAAAGCCTTGGCGATTCTGCTGAGTCAGAAGGGGGTCAACCTCTATGGCATCGCGCCGATTTTCCGGCGTGATGCCGACGAGCCCCTTCGGCTGTCCTATGCCCAGGAGCGTCAGTGGTTCCTCTGGAACCTGGAACCGCACAGCGCGGCGTATCACATCCCCACGGCGCTGCGCTTGCGCGGCGCCCTGGACATGGCCGCGCTGCAGCGCAGCTTCGCGACGCTGATCGAGCGTCACGAAGTACTGCGCAGCGTGTTCGTCGAGGTCGACGGGCAGTTGCTGCAGCAGGTTCGCGCGCCGTTCGCGCTGCCGCTGCCGGTGCAGGTACTGACCGATGCCGGGCAACTGGAACAGGCGGTGGCGGGGGAGATCGCCGTGCTCTTCGACCTGGGCGAAGGGCCGTTGCTGCGCGCGCGCCTGCTGCAGGTGAGCGAAGACGACCATGTGCTGGTGTTGACCCAGCACCACATCATTTCCGACGGCGCCTCGATGCAGTTGATGGTCGAGGAGCTGATCAACTGCTATGCCGCGTTCAGTCGTGGCCAGCAGCCCGAGCTGCCGGCGCTGCCGATCCAGTACGCCGATTATGCATTGTGGCAGCGCCAATGGATGGAGGCTGGCGAGCGCGAGCGCCAATTGGCCTACTGGACCACCCGCCTGGGCGGCGAGCAGCCGGTACTGGAATTGCCGCTGGATCGTCCGCGGCCAGCGCTGCAGAGCTTGCGTGGCGCACGCCTGGATATCGAGCTGTCGGCCGAGCTGGGCAAGGGTTTGCAAGAGGTAGCGCGGCAGCAGGGGGCGACCCTGTACATGGTCCTGCTGGCGTCGTTCCAGGCGCTGTTGCACCGCTACAGCCGACAGCGCGATATCCGTGTCGGCGTGCCGATCGGCAACCGCAACCGCGCCGAGACCGAGCGCCTGATCGGCTTCTTCGTCAATACCCAGGTGCTCAGCGCCGAAGTCGATGGTCAGGCGCCGTTCACCACATTGCTGCAACAGGCCAAGGAGGCGGCGCTGGGCGCCCAGGAGCATCAGGACCTGCCGTTCGAGCAACTGGTCGAAGCCTTGGCGCCGGAGCGCAACCTCAGCCACAGCCCGTTGTTCCAGGTGCTGTTCAATCACCAGACGCACCGTGGCGAGGGCCGGCAGGCCCATGAGCTGCCGGGGCTGCGGGTCGAATCGCTGAACTGGGAGAGCCAGACCGCGCAATTCGACCTGATGCTCGATACCCATGAAGAGCAGGGGCAGTTGTGGGCGTCGCTGACCTACGCGACCGACCTGTTCGACTCAACCACCATCGAGCGCCTGGCGGGCCACTGGCAGGCGTTGCTCGAAGGTATCGTCAGCGCCCCCGGCACGCGCGTCAGCGAGTTGCCGATGCTGACGACGGCGGAACGTGCCGCAACGCTGGCTGCCTGGAATACCGCCCCGGCCACGTTCGCGCCGAGCCAGCCGCTGCATCGCCTGATCGAAGCCCAGGCGGCCCGCGCGCCGCAGGCGCCGGCGCTGGTCTGCGAAGGCGAACAGTTGAGCTACGCCGAGCTGAACC
The DNA here is from genome assembly GCF_040984075.1 of Pseudomonas sp. I2. Lineage (NCBI taxonomy): Bacteria > Pseudomonadati > Pseudomonadota > Gammaproteobacteria > Pseudomonadales > Pseudomonadaceae > Pseudomonas > Pseudomonas sp. I2. The sequence continues at coordinate 7,554 of NZ_JBCGFQ010000085.1, read as the reverse complement.
GCCGGGCCAACCGGATCGCCCACGCGCTGATCGTCCGAGGCGTCGGCCCGGACGTGCTGGTGGGCCTGGCCGCGCCGCGCTCGCTGGAGATGGTGGTCGGCCTGCTGGCCATCCTCAAGGCCGGTGGTGCCTACGTGCCGCTGGACCCGGCCTACCCGCTGGACCGCCTGCACTACATGATCGAGGACAGCGGCCTGCAGTTGCTGCTCGGCCAGGGCGACCTCGGGCTGAGCCTGGCGGCGGACGAGCAGGTGCTGGACCTGGCCGCCGACTACGCAGACTTCGCCGAGGTCAACCCGACCGTCGCGGTGGACCTGGATAACCTGGCCTATGTCATCTACACCTCCGGCTCCACCGGCAAGCCGAAGGGCACCTTGCTGCCGCACCGCAACGTGCTGCGCCTGTTCGAGGCCACGGACGGCTGGTTCGGCTTCGGCCCGCAGGACTGCTGGACGCTGTTCCACTCCTATGCCTTCGACTTCTCGGTATGGGAGCTGTTCGGCGCCTTGCTGCATGGTGGCCGCCTGGTGATCGTGCCGCAGGATGTCAGCCGTTCGCCGGAGGCCTTCTACCAACTGCTGTGCGAGCAGCGGGTGACCGTGCTCAACCAGACGCCGTCGGCGTTCCGCCAGCTGATGCAGGTGGCCTGCGCCGAAGGCCAGCGCAGCGACCAGCAGCTGCGCTACGTGGTGTTCGGCGGCGAGGCGCTGGAGGTCGGCAGCCTGCGTCCGTGGTTCGAGCGCTTCGGCGATCGTGCCCCGCAACTGGTCAACATGTACGGCATCACCGAAACCACGGTGCACGTGACCTACCGTCCATTGTCGCTGGCTGACCTGGCGCAGGGCGCGTCGAGCCCGATTGGCGTGCCGATCCCGGACCAGAGCCTGTACGTGCTCGACAGCGACCTCAACCCGGTGGCTGCCGGCTGCGTCGGCGAGCTGTACGTCGGTCGCCAGGGCCTGGCCCGTGGCTACCTCAAGCGCGCCGACCTCAGCGCCACGCGCTTCATTCCCGACCCGTTCGGCGAGAGCGGGGCGCGGCTGTACCGCAGTGGCGACCTGGCACGCTGGCGCGCCGATGGGGTGATCGAGTACGTCGGGCGGATGGACCATCAGGTGAAGATCCGTGGCTTCCGCATCGAGCTGGGCGAGATCCAGGCGCGGCTGCAGGCGCTGCCTCAGGTGCGCGAGGCCGTGGTGCTGGCCCAGGAGGGGCCGAGCGGCACCCAGCTGGTCGGTTACCTGGTGGCCGGGCAAGCGGTGGCGGACCAGGCGATCTGGCGTGAGGCGGTCAAGGCCGCACTGCGCGAAGACCTGCCGGAGTACATGGTGCCGGCGCACCTGCTGCTGCTCGAGCGCATGCCGTTGACCGCCAACGGCAAGCTCGACCGCCGCGCCTTGCCGGCGGCGGATGCCAGCCTGCTGCAACAGGCCTATGTAGCCCCGCAAAGCGAAATGGAACAGCGCATTGCCGCTGTCTGGGCCGATGTGCTGCGTCTGGAGCGGGTCGGCTTGAGCGACAACTTCTTCGAGCTGGGTGGCGACTCGATCATTTCCATCCAGGTGGTCAGCCGTGCCCGTCAGGCCGGCATTCATTTCACTCCCAAGGAGCTGTTCCAGCACCAGACCGTTCAGGGCCTGGCCCGTGTGGCGCGCGAGGGCGGCGCGGCGCAGCGCATCGACCAGGGGGCGGTACAGGGCGGCATGCCGCTGCTGCCGGTACAGCAGTGGTTCTTCGGCGAAGTGAGCGACGAGGCGCACCACTGGAACCAGTCAGTGCTGCTGCGTCCCACTCGGGCCTTGCAGGCGGCGACCGTCGAGGCGGCCTTGCAGGCCCTGCTGGTGCAGCACGATGCGTTGCGCCTGCGCTTTACCCGCGAGCAGGGTCAGTGGCAGGCCAGTCACGGTCAGCCTGGCCAGGCCAAGGACCTGCTCTGGCAGCGGCAGGCCGCCGACCAGGACGCGCTGCTGGCACTGTGTGAAGCGGCGCAACGCAGCCTGAGCCTGGAAGGGCCGCTGCTGCGTGCTGTGCTGGTCGGCATGGGCGACGGCAGCCAACGCTTGCTGCTGGTGATCCACCACCTGGTCATCGACGGCGTGTCCTGGCGCGTGCTGTTCGAGGACCTGCAACAGGCCTGCGCGCAACTGGATGCGCAGCAGCCTGTGCGGCTGCCGGCGAAAACCAGTGCCTACAAGGCCTGGGCCGAGCGTTTGGGGGAGCATGCCCGTAGTGACGCCATGGCGCGCGAGCTGGCCTGGTGGCAGGGCCAGCTCGCCGATGCTCCGCAGGACCTGCCGTGCGCCAATCCGGCCGGCGGCCAGCAGAACCGCCATGCCCGCAGCCTGCATACGCGGCTGGACAGCGAGCTCACCCGGCAGTTGCTGCAGCAGGCCCCGGCAGCTTACCGCACCCAGGTCAACGACCTGCTGCTGACCGCGCTGGCCCGGGTGGTGTGCCGCTGGAGCGCGCAGCACACCGTGCTGATCCAACTTGAAGGGCATGGCCGCGAAGACCTGTTCGACGACATCGACCTGACTCGCACCGTCGGCTGGTTCACCACCTTGTTCCCGCTGGCCCTCACGCCTGCGCAGGACCTGGCGGGCTCGATCAAGGCGGTCAAGGAGCAACTGCGTGCCGTCCCCGCCAAGGGCATCGGCTACGGCATGCTCCGCCATCTGGGCGATGCTGCGGTGCAGGCCGGTCTTGCCGCCTTGCCGGTGCCGCGTATCACCTTCAACTATCTGGGGCAGTTCGATGGCAGTTTCGACGCCGAGCAGGGTGCGCTGTTCGTCCCGGTCGGCGAGCCGCGCGGCGAGGAGCAGAGCCCGGCGGCGCCGCTGGGCAACTGGCTGACGCTCAATGGGCAGGTCTACGGTGGTGAACTGGCCATCGGTTGGACCTACAGCCACGAGATGTTCGATGAGGCCACGGTCCAGACCTTGGCCGATGACTATGCCGCCGAGCTGAAGGCGCTCATCGCCCATTGCTGCGACTCGCGCCATGCCGGTGTCACGCCCTCGGACTTCCCGCTGGCACGCCTGGATCAGGCGCACCTCGACCAGTTGCTGGACGATCCGCGTGCGGTCGAGGATGTCTATCCGTTGTCGCCGATGCAGCAGGGCATGCTGTTCCATAGCCTGTATGGCCAGGGCAACGGCGACTATATCAACCAGATGCGGGTGACCGTGGAAGGCTTGCAGGTCGAGCGTTTCCGCGCGGCCTGGCAGGCGTCGGCCGATGCCCAGCCGATCCTGCGCAGTCGCTTCGCCTGGGAGGGTGACATCGGCCAGCCGCTGCAGATCGTCCAGCGCCAGGTCCAGGTGCCGTTCGACTACCTCGACTGGCATGCCGAGGCCGAGCCTGGCGCACGCCTGGACGCCCTGGCCGAGGCCGAGCGCGATCGTGGTTTCGACCTGCGTGAGGCGCCGTTGCTGCGCATGACCGTGGTGCGCACCGGCGAGCAGCGCTTCGAGCTGATCTACACCAACCATCACATCCTCATGGACGGCTGGAGCAACTCCCAGTTGATGGGGGAAGTCCTGCAGCGTTATGCCGGGCAGGCGCCGGCCCAGGCCGGGCGTTACCGCGACTACATCGACTGGTTGCAGCGCCAGGATCCGGCGGTCAGCGAAGCGTTCTGGCGCGAGCGCCTGGCCGAACTGGAGGCGCCCACACGTTTGGCCCAGGGCCTGCAGGCCGAGCCTGGCAGCGGGTACGCCAGCCATGTGCGGCTGGTCGACGCCGAGCGCACGCAGCGTCTGGAAACCTTCGCCCGCCAGCAGAAGGTCACTGTCAACACCCTGCTGCAAGCGGCCTGGCTACTGCTGTTGCAGCGCTACAGCGGGCAGGCCACGGTGGCCTTCGGCGCCACCGTGGCGGGCCGGCCGCTGGAGCTGCCGGGTATCGAGCAGCAGATCGGTCTGTTCATCAACACCCTGCCAGTGATCGCCACGCCACAGCCGGCCCAGTCCGTGGCCGACTGGCTGCAGGCAGTGCAGGCGCTCAACCTTGGCTTGCGTGAGCACGAGCACACGCCCTTGTTCGATATCCAGCGCTGGGCCGGGCAGGGCGGTGACGCGCTGTTCGACAGCCTGCTGGTGTTCGAGAACTACCCGGTGGCCGAGGCCCTGGAGCGTGGCGCGCCACAGGAGCTGCGCTTCGGCAGCGTCGACAGTCGCGAGCAGACCAACTACCCGCTGACCCTGGGCGTGAACCTGGGCGGTACCCTGGAGCTGCACTACAGCTTCATGCGTGCCCATTTCGATGAGTCGGCCATTGTCCGCCTGGACCAGCAACTGATCGGCCTGATGGAGCAGTTCAGCCAGGCGCCCGCCGCGGCGTTGGGCAACCTGAGCCTGCTCGATAGCCAGGCCCAGCAGGCCCTGGCCGTGGCCAACGCGCCGCAGCCATGGCAGGACGGCTTGCTGGTGCACCAACGCATCGCCGCCCAGGCCGCGCGCCGGCCCCAGGCTCCCGCGGTACTGTTCGGCGACCAGGTGCTGGACTTCGCCAGCCTGGAGCGTCAGGCCAACCAACTGGCCCATCGCCTGGTCGCCGAAGGCGTAGGCGCCGAGATCCGTGTCGGCGTGGCCTTGCCCCGTGGGCCGCAGGTGATCGTCGCCTTGCTCGCGGTGCTCAAGGCCGGTGGCGCCTATGTGCCGCTGGACGCCAGCTATCCGGCCGAGCGCCTGGCCTACCTGATGCAGGACTCCGGTATCGCCCTGTTGCTCACCGACTCGACCTTGCGCGGGCAACTGCCGCTGCCGGCGGCGTTGGCTGCCCTCAATCTCGACCAGCTCGACCTGACCGCACAGCCGACCCATGCGCCGCAAACAGTGGTGCAGCCGCAGAGCCTGGCCTATGTGATCTACACCTCCGGTTCCACCGGCAAGCCCAAGGGGGTGTGCGTCGAGCATGGTCCGCTGGCGATGCACTGCGAAGCCATCGGCCGGCGCTATGCCATGGTCGAGGACGATTGCGAGCTGCACTTCATGTCGTTCGCCTTCGACGGCGCTCATGAGCGCTGGCTCACCGCGTTGACCCACGGCAGCCGCCTGCTGGTGCGTGATGACAGCCTCTGGGAGCCAGGCCAGACCTGCGCGCGCATGTGTGAGCACGGCGTGACCGTGGCGGCGTTCCCGCCGGCGTACCTGTTGCAGATGGCCGAGCACGTCGAGCTGCATGGCCAGGCGCCGAAGGCGCGCATTTACTGCTTCGGCGGCGACGCGGTGCCCCGTGACAGCTACCAGCGCGTGCATGCTGCCCTGGCGCCGGAGCACATCATCAACGGCTACGGCCCGACCGAGACGGTGGTGACCCCGCTGATCTGGAAAGCCGACCGCGCTACCGACTGCGGCGCTGCCTACGCACCGATCGGCACGCGTATCGGCGACCGTCGCACCTACGTGCTGGCCGCCGACCTGAGCGTCCTGCCAGCCGGCCTGCAGGGTGAGCTGTACCTTGGTGGCCACGGCCTGGCCCGTGGCTACCTGGACCGGCCGGGCATGACCGCCGAGCGCTTCGTTCCCGATCCGCACGGCGAGCCAGGCGCGCGCCTGTACCGCAGTGGCGACCTGGTACGCGAGCGCCGCGATGGCGTGTTCGACTACCAGGGGCGAGTGGACAACCAGGTGAAAATCCGCGGCTTCCGCGTCGAACTGGGCGAAGTCGAGGCCCGCCTGCTGGCCCAGGCTGGCGTGCGCGATGCCGCCGTGGTCGCCCGGCCAGGCCCGAGCGGCCAGCAGTTGGTCGGCTATGTGGTGGCGTTGCAGCCAGGTCAGGCTGATGCCGCGTGGTGCGACGCGCTCAGGGCGAGCCTGCGCGAAGTGCTGCCGGACTACATGGTTCCGGCGCATGTCCTGTCGCTCGCCAGCATGCCGCTGACCCCCAACGGCAAGCTTGACCGCAAGGCGCTGCCGCAGCCTGAGGCCGCTCAGTCCCGACATGATCACCAGCCACCGCGTACCGCGCTGGAGCAGACGGTGGCGGCGATCTGGGCCGATGTGCTCAAGCTGCCGCAGGTGGGCTTGCACGATCACTTCTTCGAGCTGGGTGGTCACTCGTTGCTGGCCACCCAGGTCGTCGCCCGGGTGCGTCACGCCCTGCAGGTCGAGGTGGCGCTGCGCACCTTGTTCGAGCATGGCACCCTGCAGGCGTTCTGCGCCCAGCTATCGGAGTCTGCCGACGCAGCGGTGCCCGCCATCGGCCTGGCCGATCGCTCGCGGGCGCTGGCATTGTCCTATGCCCAGGAGCGCCAGTGGTTCCTCTGGCAGCTGGCCCCGGACAGCGCCGCCTACCATATTCCGGTGGCCCTGCGCCTGCGTGGAGCGCTGCGTGTCGAAGCCCTGCGCCGGGCGTTCGAACACCTGGTGGCGCGGCACGAGAGCCTGCGCACGGTGTTCGTTCATGCACAGGGGCGTACCGAGCAGGTGATACAGGCGCCGTACGCCTTCGAGCTGCCGCTGGAGGTGCTGGCCGATGCCAGCGATGCCGCGCTGCTGTCGCGGGTGGAACAGGAGGTCGCACGTCCGTTCGACCTCGGGCAGGGCCCGCTGCTGCGCGCCTGCCTGTTGCGCCAGGGCAGCGATGAACATGTGCTGGTGCTGGTGATGCATCACATCGTCAGCGATGGTGTGTCGATGCAGGTCATGGTCGACGAGCTGGTGGCCCTGTACGACGCCTTTGACCAGGGGCAGGCACCGAGCCTTGCGCCGTTGCCGATCCAGTACGCCGACTATGCCGTCTGGCAGCGCCAGTGGATGGACGCTGGTGAGCGTGAGCGGCAGCTGACCTATTGGGTCGAACGCCTGGGCGGCACGCAGCCTGTGCTCGAACTGCCGCTGGATCACCCGCGTCCGGCGATGCGCAGCCAAGCCGGTGCCAGTTTGACGCTGGCCCTGTCCGGTGAGCTGCAGCAGGGATTGCGCGCGCTGGCCAGGGAACAGGGGGTGACGCTGTTCATGCTGTTGCTGGCGGCTTACCAGACGTTGCTGCACCGCTACAGCGGCCAGTCCGACATCCGTGTCGGTGTGCCGATCGCCAACCGCAACCATGCTCGCACCGAAGGCATGATCGGCTTCTTCGTCAATACCCAGGTGCTCAAGGCCGAGTTCGCGCCGCAGGCGACCTTTGCCGCGCTGCTTGGCCAGGTGCGCCAGGCGGCGCTGGAGGCCCAGGCCTACCAGGACCTGCCGTTCGAGCAACTGGTCGAGGCCCTGGCGCCGGAGCGCAACCTCAGCCACAGCCCGCTGTTCCAGGCACTGTTCAACTACCAGAGCGGCGCGCGCCGTGGCCAGGGCGCGCAACAGGCGCATGCCTTGAGCGTCGAAGGGCTGCAATGGGATACCGGTGTCGCCCAGTTCGACCTGACCTTGGATGTGTTCGACAGCGAAGAGGGCATGCTGGCCTCGTTGGTGTATGCCACCGATCTGTTCGAGCGCTCGACCATCGAGCGGCTGTCGACCCACTTCATCAATCTGTTGCAAGGCATCGTCGAGCAACCGCAACAACCGGTGGCCGAACTGCCATTGCTGGCGGCCGCCGAGCGCGAGCGCA
>NZ_JBCGFQ010000084.1:0-12729 GCF_040984075.1 Pseudomonas sp. I2 | reverse complement strand
TCAGCAGTGAAACGATGCATCGCCGATGGTAGTGTGGGGTTTCCCCATGTGAGAGTAGGTCATCGTCAAGATTCATTTCGCAAAACCCCTATCTGCGCGAGCAGGTAGGGGTTTTGTCTTTCTGGCGCCTGGCTGGGGATTGGCGATAGGGCCGGTGCCAACAACCCCAGGCGGTCGTCCGCTAACACCCTTTGCCTATCAAGCCTTTCGTTCAACCCGCCAGGTGTCCCTTTCTTCGAGCCAGAACACTAGAATAGGGCCCACGTATCCATTCAGACCTTCGATATGCCCAATCCTGTCGATCCCGAAGCGCTGCCCCAATTACCGCTGGACGAACTCGTGGCCTGTCACGAATGCGACCTGCTGATGCGCAAGCCAGTGCTGCAGAATGACGAAAAGGCCCATTGCCCCCGCTGCGGCTACGAGCTCTACGCCCACCGCCATAACGTGGTCAATCGCAGCCTGGCGCTGGTGCTGACGGCCCTGCTGCTCTATGTGCCTGCCAACTTCCTGCCCATCATGCAGTTGCACCTGCTCGGCCAGACCTCCGACGACACCGTCTGGAGTGGCGTGGTCGGCCTGTACAACTCGCAGATGCGCGGCGTCGCCGTGGTGGTGTTCCTGTGCAGCATGGCCATCCCCTTGCTCAAGCTGCTGTGCCAACTGGTCGTGTTGCTGAGCATTCGCCTGAACATCGGACGCAGCCATGGCCTGCTGTTCTACCGCATCTATCACCACCTGCGTGACTGGGGCATGCTCGAGGTGTACTTCATGGGCGTCCTGGTGGCCATCGTCAAGTTGGTCGACCTGGCGGAGCTGACCATAGGCCTTGGCCTTTTCTGTTTCATCAGCCTGCTGCTGGTCCAGGTATGGCTGGAAGTGGTGATGTCGCCACACCAGATCTGGATCGCCCTGTCAGGGGAGGATATCCATGCGGGCGATTGATGCAGGCATCCTGGTCTGCAATGAATGCCATGAGCTGAACCGGCAGGTGCCTGGCGGCGACTCTCAGACCTGCACCCGCTGCGGCGCCGTGGTCCATGCGCGCCGCCCCAACAGCATCGTGCGCACCTGGGCCCTGCTCATCACGGCCTCGATCCTCTACATCCCCGCCAACGTGCTGCCGATCATGACGGTGAGCGCCTTGGGCCAGGGCAGCCCGGACACCATCATGTCCGGCGTCATCACCTTGCTCAAGCACGGCATGTTGCCGATCGCCGCGGTGGTGTTCATCGCCAGCATCCTGGTGCCGACCTTCAAGCTGGTCGGCATCGGCCTGCTGCTCTACTCGGTGCAGCGTCACCAGCCCTTGTCGGCGCGGCAGAGGATCCTGATGTACCGCTTCATCGAATTCATCGGACGCTGGTCCATGCTGGATATTTTCGTCATCGCCATCCTCGTGGCGGTGGTGAATTTTGGCCGCATCGCCAGTGTCGAAGCCAACCTGGGCGCCGTCGCCTTCGCCTCCGTGGTGATCCTGACGATGCTCGCAGCCTTAACTTTCGATCCCCGACTGATCTGGGACAATACGGAGTCGGATGACGACCATGAGTGACATGCCTACGGCTAAAACCCGCCCAGCTTCGAATTGGTCGGCCATCTGGATCCTGCCGCTGATCGCTTTGGTGATCGGTGGCTGGCTGGCCTGGCAGGCCTACCGTGACGCCGGTGTGGAGATCCAGGTCCGCTTCCTCACCGGCGAGGGCATCGTCGCCAACAAGACCGAAGTCATCTACAAGGGCATGTCGGTCGGCAAGGTGAAGAGCCTGGTGCTCGATGTCGAAGGCGACGGCACCGGGGTTATCGCCACCGTCGAGATGAACAAGGCTGCGGAGCCGCACCTGACCACCGGGACGCGCTTCTGGCTGGTCAAGCCGAGTGTCAGCCTGGCTGGCATCTCCGGCCTGGAAACCCTGGTATCGGGTAACTACATCGCCGTGAGCCCAGGCGAAGGCGAGAAGACCAAGCAGTTCACCGCCTTGTCGGAGGCGCCGCCGTTGTCCGACAGCGAGCCGGGCCTGCACCTGACCCTCAAGGCTGATCGCCTCGGTTCGCTCAACCGCGACAGCCCTGTGTTCTACAAGCAAATCCAAGTCGGTCGGGTGAAGAGCTACCGCCTCTCCGAGGACCAGGACACAGTAGAGGTCAAGGTCTTCATCGAGCCGGCCTACGCCAACCTGGTGCGCAAGCACACGCGGTTCTGGAACGCCAGCGGCATCAGTATCGACGCCGACCTGTCTGGTGTGAAGCTGCGCAGCGAATCCCTTGCCAGCATCGTCGCCGGCGGCATCGCCTTCGCTACGCCCGAGCACCGCAAGGACAGCCCGCCCACCGACCCGAGCCTACCGTTCCGCCTGTACGAGGATTTCGACGCCGCCCAGGCGGGGATCCGCGTCAAGGTCAAGCTGAGCGACTACGAGGGCCTGCAGGCCGGCCGTACGCCGGTCATGTACAAGGGGATCCAGGTCGGTTCGCTGAAGACCCTGAAGATCGAGGAAGACCTGTCCAGCGCCTCGGCCGAGCTGACCTTGGATCCGCTGGCCGAAGACTACCTGGTCGATGGCACCCAGTTCTGGGTGGTCAAGCCCTCCATCTCCCTGGCCGGCATCACCGGCCTGGAAGCCTTGGTGAAGGGCAACTACATCGCCATTCGTCCGGGCGAGAAGGGGGCCAGGCCGCAGCGTGAGTTCGAGGCGCGGGCAAAGGCGCCGCCGCTGGACCTCAAGGCCCCGGGTCTGCACATGGTGCTGTTCGCCGACACCCTCGGCTCCCTCGAAGTCGGCAGCCCGGTGACCTATCGCCAGGTCAAGGTCGGCAGTGTGCAGAGCTACCAGTTCGCCCGCGACAGCAAGCGCATTCTGATCGGGGTGCACATCGAGAAGGAGTATGCGAACCTGGTCAACGGCTCCACACGCTTCTGGAACGCCAGCGGCATCACCCTCTCCGGCGGGTTGTCGGGGATCAAGATCAAGAGCGAGTCGCTGCAGACCCTCATGGCCGGTGGCATCGCCTTCGACACGCCCAGGGCCGACGTGCCCCTGAAGCGGCGCATTCCACGCTTCCGTCTGCACGAGAGCCAGGAGGCCGCCGATCGCGCCGGTACCCTCATCACCATCCGTGTCGATCGCGCCGATGGCCTGAAGCCGGGCACCCCGATTCGCTTCCGCGGCCTGGACGTGGGCAGCATCGAGAGCGTCGACCTGACCGCGGACCTGCAGGCAGTCCTGCTCAGGGCACGCATCACCGCCGCGCAGGAGCGCATCGCCCGGGCCGGTACGCGCTTCTGGGTGGTCAAGCCGGCCTTCGGCCTGGTGCGTACCGAGAACCTCGATACCTTGGTGGGTGGCCAGTACCTGGAAGTCCAGCCGGCAGTGCAGGACAGGGGGCCGCAGCGTGATTTCATCGCTCTGCCCGAGGCCCCGGAAGCGGTCGCGCAGCAAGCCGGCCTGCCGCTGACGCTCAGCGCACCGCGCCGTGGCTCGATCAAGCCGGGCGTACCGGTGACCTATCGCGAGGTCACGGTGGGCAAGGTCACCGGCTTCGAGCTGGGGCAGACCGCCGACCGGGTGCTGATCCACATCCTCATCGAGCCTCGCTATGCGGCGTTGGTCCGGGGTGGCAGCCGGTTCTGGAACAGCAGCGGCTTCGGCTTCGACTGGGGGCTGTTCAAGGGCGCCACGGTGCGCACCGAGTCCCTGGAAACCTTGATCGACGGCGGCATTGCTTTCGCAACGCCCGATGGCGAGAAGATGGGTAACCCGGCACGCCCGCAGCAGACCTTTGCCTTGTTCGACAAGCCGGAGGATGAGTGGCTGCAGTGGGCACCGAAGATCCAGATCGCGAAGTGAGGCTGGCCGGTCAGGTAGGGGTTGTAAGCCTGGGGCTGCTTTGCAGCCCATCGCCGGCTCCCGCAGGGTGCGAGTCGACCGCAAATGACACAGGGGCCCTGTGTGCGTAGGCTTGCCGGCGAGCAGGCAAGCTTAGGCACCCGTTATCGATGGCAATGAACACAAATCACAGGCAACAAAAAACCGACCCTAGGGTCGGTTTTTCGACAAGCGTGTCGCTTAGGCAGCTGCAGCTTCTTTCAGCGCCTTGATGTGGCCATTCAGACGGCCTTTGTGGCGAGCAGCCTTGTTCTTGTGGATGATGCCCTTGTCGGCCATACGGTCGATTACAGGCACAGCCAGAATGTAGGCGGCTTGCGCTTTTTCGGCGTCTTTTGCGTCGATGGCCTTGACTACATTCTTGATGTAGGTACGGACCATGGAACGCAGGCTGGCGTTGTGGCTGCGACGCTTCTCAGCCTGTTTTGCACGTTTCTTGGCGGAAGGTGTGTTGGCCACCGTCGAGCTCCTCGAAAGACTTTAGGTAAATAGCAAACAAAATAGGCCGCGAATCATGCCGATCAGTCGAGCGGATGTCAAGGCCACTTGCAGGGTTCCGCCGAGTGGAGCGCAAGCGCGAAGGAATGATTCCTTTCTGCGCAGCGACCTGTAAACTCGGGAGTTTTGGCTTGCCCTGCATAGACGCGCAAGTATCGCATATTCGCGCGCCTTCTGGCAGCGCTCTCCGTCCCAGGCGTGAAACTTTTCGATGAACCTGCTCAAATCCCTGGCCGCGGTCAGCTCCATCACCATGATTTCCCGGGTGCTGGGGTTCGTCCGCGATACCATCCTGGCGCGGGTGTTCGGTGCCGGCATCGCCACCGACGCCTTCTTCATCGCCTTCAAACTGCCCAACCTGCTGCGCCGGATCTTCGCCGAAGGCGCCTTTTCCCAGGCCTTCGTGCCGATCCTGGCCGAATACAAGACCCAGCAGGGCGAGGAGGCGACCCGAACCTTCATCGCCTATGTCAGCGGCTTGCTGACCCTGTCCCTGGCCTTGGTCACCGCCCTGGGTATCCTCGCCGCGCCCTGGGTGGTCTGGGTCACCGCGCCCGGTTTCGTCGACAGCGCCGAGAAATACGAGCTGACCACCGCGCTGCTGCGGGTGACCTTTCCTTATATATTGCTGATCTCGCTGTCCTCGCTGGTCGGGGCGATCCTCAATACCTGGAACCGCTTCTCGGTTCCGGCGTTCACGCCGACCCTGCTGAACGTGGCGATGATCGCCTTCGCCGTGCTGCTGACCCCGTACTTCGACCCGCCGATCATGGCCCTGGCCTGGGGCGTGCTGGCCGGCGGCCTGGCGCAACTACTGTACCAACTGCCCGCGCTGAAGAAGATCGGCATGCTCGTGCTGCCGCGCCTGAACCTGCGCGACACCGGCGTCTGGCGGGTACTCAAGCAGATGCTGCCGGCGATCCTCGGGGTATCCGTCAGCCAGATCTCGCTGATCATCAACACCGTCTTCGCCTCGTTCCTGGTGGCCGGGTCGGTCTCCTGGATGTACTACGCCGATCGCCTGATGGAGCTGCCTTCGGGCGTGCTGGGCGTGGCCCTGGGCACGATACTGCTGCCGACCCTGGCCAAGACCTACGCCAACCGTGACCGCCAGGAGTACTCGCGGATCCTCGACTGGGGCCTGCGCCTGTGCTTCCTGCTGGTGCTGCCCTGCACCCTGGCCCTGGCGATCCTCGCCGAGCCGCTGACCGTGGCGCTGTTCCAGTACGGCAAGTTCACCGCCTTCGACGCCGCCATGACCCAGCGGGCGCTGATCGCCTATTCCGTCGGCCTGCTGGCGATCATCCTGGTCAAGGTGCTGGCCCCCGGCTTCTATGCGCAGCAGAATATCCGCACGCCGGTGAAGATCGCGATCTTCACCTTGGTCTGCACCCAGCTGTTCAACCTGGCCTTGATCGGCCCGCTCAAGCATGCCGGCCTTGCCCTGGCGATCAGCCTCGGCGCCTGCCTCAACGCAGGCCTGTTGTACTGGAAACTGCGCAGCCAGCAGTTGTTCCAGCCACAGCCGGGCTGGCCCCTGTTCCTGGCCAAGCTGGTCCTGGCGGTGTTGCTGATGTCGGCGGTGCTGCTGGTGGGGATGCACTACATGCCCGCCTGGGCGCAGGGCAACATGCCCGAGCGCTTCCTGCGCCTGGGCGGGTTGATCCTGGCAGGCGTGCTGACCTATTTCGGCTGCCTGTTCCTGTGCGGTTTCCGCCCGCGGCACTTCGCCCGCAAGGCCTTGCACTGAGGCGAGGAGCGGGCCAGGCGTCGGTTTTTCGCATTCCACGCCCCACTGTGGCGCTGCTGCCTGTCACCGGCGCCCGGGTGTGGTTATAATCGGCCACTTTATGAGCAAGAAGCGCGTTATGCAGCTGGTTCGAGGACTTCACAACCTGCGCCCCGAGCACCGGGGCTGTGTCGCCACCATTGGCAACTTCGACGGGGTTCACCGGGGCCACCAGGCGATCCTGGGGCGCCTGCGCGAACGTGGGCAGGAACTTGGCCTGCCGACCTGCGTGGTGATCTTCGAGCCGCAGCCGCGCGAGTACTTCGCCCCCGATACCGCCCCCACCCGCCTGGCCCGCCTGCGCGACAAGATCGAGCTGCTCGCCGCCGAGGGCATCGACCGGGTGCTGTGCCTGGCCTTCAACCAGCGCCTGAGCAAGCTCGGCGCCGATGAATTCGTCGAGACCATCCTGGTCGACGGCTTGGGCGTGCGTCACCTGGAGGTCGGCGACGATTTCCGCTTCGGCTGCGACCGCTCTGGCGACTTCGCCTTCCTGGTCGAGGCCGGGCGCCAGCATGGCTTCACCGTCGAGGCCGCCAATACCGTCGAGCGGGACGGCCTGCGGGTCAGCAGCACCGAAGTGCGCAATGCCCTGGCCAACGCCGACTTCGTGCTGGCCGAGCACCTGCTGGGCCGCCCCTATTGCATCAGCGGCCGGGTGCTGCACGGCCAGAAGCTGGCCCGCCAGCTCGGCACGCCGACCGCCAATATCCAGCTCAAGCGCCGCCGCGTGCCGCTGAGCGGGGTCTACCTGACCAGCGCCGAGATCGATGGCCAGGTCTGGCCAGGTGTCGCCAACATCGGCGTACGGCCCACCGTCGCCGGTGACGGGCGCCCCCATCTGGAGATTCACCTCCTGGATTTCGCCGGCGACCTGTATGGCCGGCGCCTGACGGTGGAGTTCCACCACAAGCTGCGCGAGGAGCAGCGATTCGCCTCCCTGGAGGCGCTGAAGTCGGCGATCGACGCGGACATCGCCGCCGCACGTGCCCACTGGCACGCTCAACCGCTAACGAAGAGCCTGAAATGACCGACTACAAAGCCACGCTAAACCTTCCGGACACCGCCTTCCCGATGAAGGCCGGCCTGCCTCAGCGCGAACCGCAGATCCTGCAGCGCTGGGACAGCATTGGCCTGTACCAGAAGCTGCGCGAGATTGGCAAGGACCGTCCGAAGTTCGTCCTGCACGACGGCCCGCCCTATGCCAACGGCAAGATCCACATCGGTCATGCGCTGAACAAGATCCTCAAGGACATGATCGTCCGCTCCAAGACTTTGTCGGGCTTCGACGCGCCCTACGTGCCGGGTTGGGACTGCCACGGCCTGCCGATCGAGCACAAGGTCGAGGTCACCCACGGCAAGCACCTGTCCCCGGACCAGACCCGCGAGCTGTGCCGCGCCTACGCCGCCGAGCAGATCGAAGGGCAGAAGACCGAGTTCATCCGCCTGGGCGTGCTGGGTGACTGGGACAACCCCTACAAGACCATGAACTTCGCCAACGAGGCCGGCGAGATCCGCGCCCTGGCCGAGATGGTCAAGCAAGGCTTCGTGTTCAAGGGCCTCAAGCCCGTGAACTGGTGCTTCGACTGCGGCTCGGCCCTGGCCGAGGCCGAGGTCGAGTACGCCGACAAGAAATCCCAGACCATCGACGTGGCCTTCGAGGTCGTCGATGCCGACAAGCTGGCCGCTGCCTTCGGCCTGGCGAGCCTGGCCAAGCCGGCCGCCATCGTGATCTGGACCACCACCCCCTGGACCATCCCGGCCAACCAGGCGCTGAACATCCATCCGGAGTTCAACTACGCCCTGGTCGATACCGGCGAGCGCCTGCTGGTGCTGGCCGAGGAACTGGTCGAGTCGTGCCTCGGGCGCTATGGCCTGGAAGGTTCGGTGATCGCCACCGCGCCGGGCTCGGCGCTGGAGCTGATCAACTTCCGCCACCCGTTCTACGACCGCCTGTCGCCGATCTACCTGGCCGACTACGTCGAGCTGGGCGCCGGTACCGGCGTGGTGCACTCGTCGCCAGCCTACGGCGAGGATGACTTCGTCACCTGCAAGCGCTACGGCATGCTCAACGACGACATCCTCACCCCGGTGCAGAGCAACGGCGTGTACGTGCCCTCGCTGGAATTCTTCGGCGGCCAGTTCATCTGGAAGGCCAACCCGGCCATCGTCGAGAAGCTGCGCGAAGTCGGCGCGCTGATGCACACCGAGACCATCAGCCACAGCTACATGCATTGCTGGCGCCACAAGACCCCACTGATCTACCGTGCCACCGCCCAGTGGTTCGTCGGCATGGACCGCCAGCCCAACAGCGGCGATACCCTGCGCGAGCGCGCCCTCAAGGCCATCGAAGAAACCAAGTTCGTGCCGTCCTGGGGCCAAGCGCGTCTGCACGCGATGATCGCCAACCGTCCCGACTGGTGCATCTCGCGTCAGCGCAACTGGGGCGTGCCGATCCCGTTCTTCCTCGACAAGCAGACCGGCGAGCTGCACCCACGCACCGTCGAGCTGATGGAGGAAGTGGCCAAGCGCGTCGAGCAGGAAGGTATCGAGGCCTGGTTCAAGCTGGACGCCGCCGAGCTGCTCGGTGATGAAGCCGCCCAGTACGACAAGATCACCGATACCCTGGACGTCTGGTTCGACTCCGGCACCACCCACTGGCATGTGCTGCGCGGCTCCCATGACATCGGCCACGCCACCGGACCGCGTGCCGATCTGTACCTGGAAGGTTCCGACCAGCACCGTGGCTGGTTCCATTCCTCGCTGTTGACCGGCTGCGCCATCGACAACCACGCGCCGTACCGCGAACTGCTGACCCACGGCTTCACCGTGGACGAGAGCGGCCGCAAGATGTCCAAGTCGCTGGGCAACACCATCGAGCCGCAGAAGGTCAACGACACCCTGGGTGCCGACATCCTGCGCCTGTGGGTCGCCGCCACCGACTATTCCGGCGAGATGGCCGTGTCCGAGCAGATCCTGCAGCGCAGTGCCGACGCCTACCGCCGTATCCGCAACACCGCGCGCTTCCTGCTCTCCAACCTGACCGGCTTCGACCCGGCCCGTGACCTGCTGCCGGCCGAAGAGATGCTGGCGCTGGACCGTTGGGCGGTCGACCGTACCCTGCTGCTGCAGCGCGAGCTGCAAGAGCACTACGGCGAGTACCGCTTCTGGAACGTCTATTCCAAGGTGCACAACTTCTGCGTCCAGGAGCTGGGCGGCTTCTACCTCGACATCATCAAGGACCGTCAGTACACCACTGGTGCCAACAGCGTCGCCCGCCGCTCCTGCCAGACCGCGCTGTACCACATCAGCGAGGCCCTGGTGCGCTGGATCGCGCCGATCCTGGCGTTCACCGCCGACGAGATCTGGCAGTACCTGCCAGGCGAGCGCAACGAGTCGGTCATGCTCAACACCTGGTACGAAGGCCTGGCCGAGCTGCCCGAAGGCTTCGAGCTGGATCGCACCTACTGGGATCGCGTCATGGCGGTCAAGGCGGCGGTCAACAAGGAGCTGGAGAACCAGCGCGCGGCCAAGGCCATCGGCGGCAACCTGCAGGCCGAGGTGACCCTGTTCGCCGAGCAAGGGCTCAGCGCCGACCTGGCCAAGCTGGGCGACGAGCTGCGCTTCGTGCTGATCACCTCCGCCGCCAGCGTGGTGCCGTTCGTCCAGGCGCCGGCCGATGCCGTGACAACCGAGGTCGAAGGCCTCAAGCTGAAAGTCGTCAAGTCCGGCCATGCCAAGTGCGGCCGCTGCTGGCACTTCCGCGCCGACGTCGGCAGCCATCCGGAGTACCCGGAGATCTGTGGCCGTTGCGTAGACAACATCAGCGGTTCCGGCGAGGTGCGTCACTATGCCTAACCCTGCTGCGGGGCGCTTCGGGCGCCTTGCCTGGCTCTGGCTGAGCCTGGTGGTCCTGGTCCTCGACCAGGCCACCAAGGTCTATTTCGAGGGTGCCCTGAGCCTGTACCAGCAGATCGTGGTCATCCCCGACTACTTCAGCTGGACCCTGGCCTACAACACCGGCGCCGCCTTCAGCTTCCTCGCCGACAGCTCCGGCTGGCAGCGCTGGCTGTTCGCCCTGATCGCCCTGGTGGTCAGCGCGGTGCTGGTGGTCTGGCTCAAGCGCCTGGGGCGCAACGAGACCTGGCTGGCCATCGCCCTGGCCCTGGTGCTGGGGGGCGCGCTGGGCAACCTGTACGACCGCATCGTGCTGGGGCACGTGGTCGACTTCATCCTGGTGCACTGGCAGAACCGCTGGTATTTCCCGGCCTTCAACCTGGCCGACAGTGCCATTACCGTTGGCGCGGTGATGCTGGCGCTGGATATGTTCAAGAGCAAGAAGTCCGGAGAACCTGTCCATGACTGAGACCCGTATCGGCCAGAACACCGAAGTCACCCTGCACTTCGCGTTGCACCTGGAAAACGGCGACACCGTCGACAGCACCTTCGACAAGGCACCGGCCTGCTTCAAGGTCGGTGATGGTAACCTGCTGCCCGGCTTCGAAGCCGCCCTGTTCGGCTTCAAGGCCGGTGACAAGCGCACCCTGACCATCGCTCCGGAGAACGCCTTCGGCCAGCCGAACCCGCAGAACGTGCAGGTGATGCCGCGCTCGCAGTTCACCGACATGGCGCTTTCCGAAGGCCTGCTGGTGATCTTCAACGATGCCGCCAACGCCGAGTTGCCGGGCGTGGTCAAGGCTTTCGACGACAACCAGGTGACCATCGACTTCAATCACCCACTGGCTGGCAAGACCCTGAACTTCGAGGTAGAGATCCTCGAGGTGAAGGCGCTGTAAGCCTGGAGCCGAGCATGCAAATCAAACTCGCCAACCCTCGCGGCTTCTGCGCGGGGGTCGACCGGGCGATCGAGATCGTCAACCGGGCCCTGGAAGTCTTCGGCCCGCCGATCTACGTGCGCCACGAAGTGGTGCACAACAAGTTCGTGGTCGAAGACCTGCGCAATCGCGGTGCTATTTTCGTCGAAGAACTCGACCAGGTGCCGGACGATGTCATCGTCATCTTCAGCGCCCACGGTGTTTCCCAGGCCGTGCGCCAGGAAGCGGCCGGCCGCGGCCTCAAGGTGTTCGATGCCACCTGCCCGCTGGTCACCAAGGTGCACATCGAGGTGGCCAAGTACAGCCGCGACGGCCGGGAATGCATCCTCATCGGCCATGCCGGGCATCCGGAGGTCGAGGGCACCATGGGCCAGTACGACGCCAGCAATGGCGGCTCGATCTACCTGGTCGAGGACGAGCAGGATGTCGCCAACCTGCAGGTGCGCGACCCGGATCACCTGGCCTTCGTCACCCAGACCACCCTGTCGATGGACGACACCAGCCGGGTCATCGATGCCCTGCGTGCGCGCTTTCCGAACATCGGCGGGCCACGCAAGGACGATATCTGCTATGCCACCCAGAACCGCCAGGATGCGGTCAAGCAACTGGCCGGCGAGTGCGATGTGGTCCTGGTGGTCGGCAGCCCCAACAGCTCCAACTCCAACCGCCTGCGCGAACTGGCCGAGCGCATGGGTACCCCGGCCTACCTGATCGACGGTGCCGAGGACTTGCAGCAAGGCTGGTTCGAGGGCGTCGCGCGTATCGGCATCACCGCTGGCGCCTCGGCCCCCGAGGTGCTGGTGCGTGGCGTGATCGACCAGCTCAGGGCCTGGGGCGCCAGCGGCGCCGAAGAGCTCGATGGCCGCGAGGAGAACATCACCTTCTCCATGCCCAAGGAGCTGCGGGTTCGCTCGCTGATCTGATCAGCGGCCTGCGCACAGTGGCGGATCAGCCGTCCCGGTGCGCAGGCTGATCCTGCCGCTGGGGGCGAGCACCACCTGCAAATGACTCGCTTGCGTGGTGCCCTGGCAGATCTCGAAGGTGCCCCCCAGAAACGCGCCGTTGCCACGCAGCGGAACCCCCAAGCCACTGAATTTCACTTCATTGCCCAGGTTACCGACGACCTTGAGCCTGCGGCCCAGGCGTCGCTCGTGCAGCAATTGCCCATCGTGCGCCAGCAGCGTACGCCAGCCGATCCCCCAGTCGTTTTGCAGTGCCCGAACCAGCACCGTTTGCTGTCGCAGCAAGGCATGGCCGCGTGCATTGCGCAGTGCATGTGCCAGCTCGCGGGCCGCAGCGGCCTGGTGCAGGCCTTCGCTGAGATGGTTGTAGGCCGGTATGCCCACCTGTGTCAGCAGGCTGACCAGCGCCAGCGCGCACAGGGTTTGTATCAGTGTTACTCCCTGTTGCTTCACCGTGCATTCCTCCCTGGAAGTGCTTCGCTGTAGCTTCGAGGCCGATGGGCAGAAGGTCCAGTCGGCCAGGTAGGAGAGGGCGGCAGGGAAAATTCGCAGGAGGCGCAGGATGCGGACAAAGGAATGCGGCATGACGTTGCTGGAGGTGTTGCTGGCGATGGGAGTACTGGCGCTCGGGCTGTTCGCCACCGCCGCCTTGCAAGTGCGTGCCTTGCAGGTGCTCGACAACACGCGGCGCGATAGCCAGGCGATCCACCTGGCGCAGGGGCTGCTCGAGCGGGCGAGGGCGGCGGGCCGGTTGGAGG
>NZ_JBCGFQ010000083.1:0-12848 GCF_040984075.1 Pseudomonas sp. I2 | reverse complement strand
GCGCTGGGACGGCGGATGCGGCAAGTTCTGTTTACAGGCGGGGGAAAGAGTAGGGAATTCACCCTGATTCGTAAAAAAATCCTTACAAGGCGGTGTGAAAAGTTTCCGCTGCTTGAAGAAATATCTGTGGGATCAGGTAGTTAGGGACTGCCCATTTGCGCCCCTATTACGACACAAGGCCGCTCCCACAGGCACAGCGCTGTGCCTGTGGGAGCGGCCTTGTGTCGTAATAGGGGCGCGAAACGGCCCCAGACAATCGCTGCTCAGCCGCGCGGCTTGCCGCGACCACGCCCCACGGGCTTGTCGCCGTCGGGCCGGGCCGGGCGCTTGCGCATCTCGCTCGGACGCTCCGCCACGGTGCTACCGCGACCACCCTTGCGCGGTGCGGCCTCTTCGCGAGCAGGGCGCGCCGGACGCTCGGCCTGGCCCTCATGGGCCGGACGCAAGGTACGCACACGCTCGCCACGCCCCAGCGGGCGGGTGGACTTGCGCTGCATGCGCTCGAGCTTGTCCTTGGCCTTGAGGTTCAATGCCGGCAGCGCCACCGGCTGCAGCCCGACCTCGGCGGCGAGGATGTCGATCTCGCCCTGGGTCATCTCGCGCCAGCGCCCCATGGGCAGGTCGGCATTGAGGAACACCGGGCCGAAGCGTACCCGCTTGAGGCGGCTGACCACCACGCCCTGGGATTCCCACAGGCGGCGTACCTCACGGTTGCGGCCTTCCATCACCACGCAGTGGTACCAGTGGTTGAAGCCTTCACCGCCCGGAGCCTTCTGGATATCGGTGAACTTGGCCGGGCCGTCCTCGAGCATCACGCCGGCCTTGAGCCGCTCGATCATGTCGTCGTCGACCTCGCCGCGCACCCGTACCGCGTACTCGCGGTCCATCTCGTAGGACGGGTGCATCAGGCGGTTGGCCAGCTCGCCATCGGTCGTGAACAGCAACAGGCCGGTGGTGTTGATGTCCAGGCGGCCGATGTTGATCCAGCGGCCTTCCTTCGGCCGCGGCAGGCGGTCGAACACGGTCGGGCGGCCCTCGGGGTCGTCACGGGTGCAGATCTCGCCATCGGGCTTGTTGTACATGATCACCCGGCGGGTCGCCTCGGCGGCTTCCACGCGCTTGATCAGCTTGCCATCGACGGCGATGGCGTCGTGCAGGTCGACGCGCTGGCCGAGGGTGGCTTCGACGCCATTGACCTTGATCCGGCCCTGGCTGATCCAGGCCTCGACATCACGGCGCGAGCCGACGCCAATGCGCGCCAGCACCTTCTGCAGCTTTTCGCCGGACGGCGGGGTAGGTTGGGTTTCCTGCAGGTCTTTGTCACTCATCTGGGCACCTCCCGGTGTATGTAGTGAAATCGGTCTTGGCGACGGATGCGCCAAAGGGGCGCGCATCATACGCGGTTCGACGGGCGAACGCACTGGAGACTAGCGGGTTTTCTTGCGCGCGCCCCGGTTTTCCGCCCGAAGGTTTTCGGCAGGTCATGCCGGGCCGCCGCGAATGGGCCGGCACCGCCTACGGCTTAGGTTCGTCCTCGACCTCGGCCTGCGGGGCCTCATCGCGCAAATCGTCGAAATCGGTCTTGAGCCCCTCTTCCATGGCATCGAGCTCCACCAGCAGGGTGCGGAAACTGGTTTCCTCGGCAGGCGGCGCAGCCTCGCCCTCCTCGCCCAGGCTGGCATCGGCCAGGGCCTGCAGGTGCGCAGGCACCGCGGCCTCGTCGGGGTCGAGCAACGGCCCCGGCTCCAGTTCGCGCAGCTCGGCCAAAGGCGGCAGCTCGTCGAGGCTCTTGAGATTGAAATGGTCGAGGAACGCCTTGGTGGTGGCGAACATGGCCGGCCTGCCAGGTACCTCGCGGTAACCGACGATACGGATCCACTCGCGCTCCATCAGGGTCTTGATGATGTTGCTGTTGACCGCTACGCCACGCACGTCCTCGATCTCGCCGCGGGTGATGGGCTGGCGGTAGGCGATCAACGCCATGGTCTCCAGCAGGGCACGGGAATAGCGCTGCGGACGCTCCTCCCACAGCCGCCCGACCCAGGGTGCGAAGTCCTCGCGGATCTGCAGGCGGTAGCCGGTCGCCACCTCCTTGAGCTCGAAGGCACGGCCGCTGCAGGACTTGCCCAGGACCTCCAGGGCCTTCCGGAAGACAGCAGGCGCCGGGCGCTCGGCTTCCTCGAACAGCTCGTACAAGCGCTCCAGGGATTGCGGCTTGCCGGATGCCAGGAGGAAGGCCTCGATCAGCGACGCCAGGTCGCGGGGTTCGTTCAGGTTCATCGTATGGGGGCTGGCTCGTTGTCACTCGGCCCGGGCACGGACATGGATCGGGGCGAAGGGCTCATTCTGCACCAGTTCGACGAGCGATTCCTTCACCAATTCGAGAATCGCCATGAAGGTGACCACCACGCCGAGCTTGCCCTCCTCTGCCGTGAACAACTCGACGAAGGGCACGAAGCCGCCCCCCTTCAGGCGCTCGAGCACTTCGCTCATGCGCTCGCGGGTAGACAGCGCCTCGCGGGTGACCTGGTGGCTTTCGAACAGGTCGTTGCGGCGCATCACCTCGGCCATGGACACCAGCAACTCTTCCAGGCTGACCTCGGGCAACAGCTTGCGCACCTTGGCCTGGGGCGCGTCGAGGCGCGGCACGACGATCTCGCGGCCGACCCGGGGCAACTCGTCGATGCCCTCGGCGGCGGCCTTGAAGCGTTCGTACTCCTGCAGGCGGCGGATCAGCTCGGCGCGCGGGTCGCCCTCCTCTTCCTCCACTTCGCTGGAGCGCGGCAACAGCATGCGCGACTTGATCTCCGCGAGCATGGCGGCCATCACCAGGTACTCGGCGGCCAGCTCCAGGCGTACGGACTTCATCAGTTCGACATAGGCCATGTACTGGCGGGTGATCTCCGCCACCGGGATGTCGAGGATGTCGATGTTCTGCTTGCGGATCAGGTACAGCAGCAGGTCCAGCGGGCCCTCGAAGGCCTCCAGGAAGACTTCCAGCGCATCCGGTGGAATGTACAGGTCCACCGGCAGCTCGGTCACCGCCTCGCCGTAGACCAGCGCCAACTGCAGTTGCTGGGGAGCCTCGGCGTCGCTGGGCGGCGCCTCGGGCGCATCCACCTGGCTCACGCGAGCGCCAGGAACGGCGCGGGGTCGCCGCAGCCGACGCGGATCACTTCCGGTTCGTCGCCGGCCAGGCTGATCACGGTCGAGGCCTTCAGGTCGCCGAAACCACCGTCGATGATCAGGTCGACGTGGTGCTCCAGGCGCTGGCGGATCTCGTAGGGGTCGGTCATCGGCTCTTCGTCCCCCGGCATGATCAGGCTCACGCTCATCAACGGCTCGCCCAGCTCTTCGAGCAAGGCCAGGACGATCGGGTTGGACGGCACCCGCAGGCCGATGGTCCGGCGTTTCTCGTGCAGCAACAGCCGTGGTACTTCGCGCGTGGCATTGAGGATGAAGGTGTACGGCCCGGGGATGTGCGCCTTGAGCAGGCGGAAGGTGGCCGTGTCGATCTTGGCGAACAGGCCCATCTGCGACAGGTCGCAGCACAGCAGGGTGAAATTGTGGTTCTTGTCCAGTTGGCGCAAGCGCCGGACCCGCTCCACGGCGGTCTTGTCACCGATCTGACAGCCCATCGCGTAGGCCGAGTCGGTGGGGTACACCACCACGCCACCCTTGCGGATGATCTCGACGGCCTGCTTGATCAGGCGTGCCTGCGGATTTTCCGCATGGATCTGGAAGAATTGGCTCACGTAGTCGTCCTGTTCATACCGCCATAGGCTGTTCATGGCTGAATCGGCGCCACAAAGGTGGCAGGTCCTCGGGCAGTGGCCGGTAGGCACCGATCTCGCCCCAGGTGCCGGGGCCGTGGAAATCACTGCCGGCGCTGGCCAGCAGACCGAACTCACGGGTGAGGATGGACATCGTGCCCACCTGCTCGGCCGGCATCATCCCGTTGACCACCTCAAGCGCCTGCCCGCCTGCCTGAATATAGTCGGCAATCAGCCGTCTGCGCTTGCTGCGTGTGAGTTCGTAGTGCATGGGATGGGCCAGGCTCACCCATGCGTTGGACTGGCGCAGGGTCGCGACGGTTTCCTCGAGCGTCGGCCAGTGCAGCTTGACGTCGCCCAGCTTGCCGGCGCCCAACCACTTGCGGAAGGCCTCGCCACGGTCCTTGACGTGCCCGGCACGCACCAGGAACTCGGCGAAGTGCGGGCGTGCCGGGGCGTTGTCGCTGTCGCCCAGCGCCTGCTGCACGGCACGCGCGCCTTCGAGGCTGCCCGGCATGCCCTTGGCCGCCAGGCGCCGGTCGATTTCCTCGGCGCGCAGCCAGCGGCCACGGTGCAGGGCCTCGATGGCCTCGAGCAGCGGCGCTGCGTCGAGCGGGAAGTGATAGCCCAGCACATGGATGGTGGCGCCACCCCAGGTGCACGACAGCTCCACACCACTGACCCATTGCATGCCTCGCTCGCGGCAGGCCTGGCGCGCCTCGGGCAGGCCCTCGATGGTGTCGTGGTCGGTGAGCGCCAGTGTCCGCACGCCGTGCTCATGGGCCCGGGCGACCAGTGCCGAGGGCGACAGGGCGCCGTCGGAGGCCGTGCTGTGACAGTGCAGATCAACATTCATGGAGGAGCGCTTTCGCTGGAATCGATGTTTGATATTATGCCGTCACATCCCGCTTCTGGCTGCCACTGTGAAACAATTCATCGATTTCATCCCGCTGCTGCTGTTCTTCATCGTCTACAAGCTCGATCCGCGCCCCCTCGAAATCGCCGGCCATGGCTTCGAGTTGGGCGGCATCTACAGTGCCACGGCGGTGCTG
The DNA here is from genome assembly GCF_040984075.1 of Pseudomonas sp. I2. Lineage (NCBI taxonomy): Bacteria > Pseudomonadati > Pseudomonadota > Gammaproteobacteria > Pseudomonadales > Pseudomonadaceae > Pseudomonas > Pseudomonas sp. I2. Next base: position 8,023 of record NZ_JBCGFQ010000083.1, on the reverse strand, counting down.
ATCATCAGCTCGCTGGTGGTCTACGGGGCGCTGTTCGTGCGCCAGGGCAAGCTGGAAAAAGGCCAGTTGCTGACCCTCGTGGCCTGCCTGGTGTTCGGCGGCCTGACCCTCGCCTTCCACAGCGAGACCTTCCTCAAGTGGAAGGCCCCGGTGGTCAACTGGCTGTTCGCCCTGGGCTTCGCCGCCAGCCACTTCATCGGCGACCGGGTGCTGATCAAGCGCATCATGGGCCATGCCGTGGCCCTGCCCGACGTCATCTGGACACGCCTGAACCTGGCCTGGATCGGCTTTTTCCTGGTCTGCGGCGCGGCCAACCTGTTCGTCGCCTTCACCTTCCAGGACATCTGGGTCGACTTCAAGGTGTTCGGCAGCCTGGGCATGACCGTGATCTTCCTGGTGGCCCAGGGCGTGTACCTCTCGCGCCACCTGCACGACAGCGATCCCTCCACCTCCAAACCCAAGGATTGACATGCTCTACGCCATCATTGCCAGCGACGTCGAAGGTTCCCTGGAAAAGCGCCTGGCCGCCCGCCCCGCGCACATCGAGCGCCTGCAGCAGCTCAAGGCCGAAGGCCGCGTGGTACTGGCCGGCCCGCACCCGGCGATCGACAGCAACGACCCGGGCGAAGCCGGCTTCAGCGGCAGCCTGATCGTCGCCGAGTTCGATTCCCTGGCCGCGGCCAAGGCCTGGGCCGATGCCGACCCGTACGTCGCCGCGGGCGTCTACGACAAGGTCGTGGTCAAGCCGTTCAAGCAGGTCCTGCCCTGAGCAGCGAGACGCCCCCGGTGCCGGCCTGAGCCGTTTTTGGGGCTGCCTTGCAGCCCCAAGCTGCAGCCACCGCCGCCCTTCGGCTCATCTCTTCCGACGAACGGCCGACAACCTCCTGAACCGATAGGAATCAGGAGTTCCAATGCGTCAAGGTCCGATGTCCCTGCTGCTTTGCCTGTTGTTGCTGTCCCCTTTCGCCACTGCCCAGCAACCCTTGTCGCTGGAAGCCGGTGCCCGCATCACCGAGCTGCAGCAGCGCCTGGAAGAGAGCGAGAAGCAACGCGCCACGCTCGCCCAGCAGTTGCAGAACGCCGACAGCGAGCGGCTGGATGCCCAGCTCACCCGCCTGCGCCAGGAGAACCAGCGCCTGAAGCTGGCGATCAAGGAACTGCAGGCCAGCCCTGCCCAGGCCCTGCTGACCGACCAGCAGCTGTGGTTCCTGATCGGTTCGGCCGTTGCACTGTTCTCGGCCGTCTGCGGTATCTTTGCCAGTGGCGGACACAGGAGACGCCGTCAATGGTTGAATTGAGTGAGTCATGAGCGAGCTGTTACTGATTGACGATGACCAGGAACTCTGCGAGCTGCTCGGCAGCTGGCTGGTCCAGGAAGGTTTTGCGGTACGCGCCTGCCACGACGGCCAGAGCGCGCGCCAGGCCTTGGCCGAGCACGCCCCTTCGGCAGTGGTGCTGGACGTGATGCTGCCCGATGGCAGCGGCTTGGAGCTGCTCAAGCAGCTGCGCAGCGAGCATGCCGACCTGCCGGTGCTGATGCTCTCGGCGCGGGGCGAGCCGCTGGACCGCATCCTAGGCCTGGAGCTTGGGGCCGACGACTACCTGGCCAAGCCCTGCGACCCGCGCGAGCTCACTGCCCGCCTGCGCGCCGTGCTGCGCCGCAGCCACCCGGCCGCCAGCAGCAGCCAGGTCGAGGTCGGCGACCTGACCTTCAGCCCTGCACGGGGTGTGGTCAGCATCGACGAGCGCGAGATGACCCTGACCCTTTCCGAGAGCCGCATCCTCGAAGCCCTGCTGCGCCAACCGGGCGAGCCACTGGACAAGCAGGAGCTGGCGCAGGTCGGCCTGGGACGCAAGTTGACGCTGTACGACCGCAGCCTGGACATGCACGTCAGCAACCTGCGCAAGAAGATCGGCCCACACGCCGACGGCCGCCCTCGCATCGTCGCCCTGCGCAGCCGGGGCTACTACTACAGCCTCTAACCAAGCTGCAAGCTAGAAGCAGATCACGCGACCGACACCGATCCGCTCTTGTCTTGCAGCTTGAAGCTGTCTTTACCCAGCCTTTACCGTCCGCTGACCGCCCTTGACCTTGATCCCCCTAGACTGGGCTCATCCGGTAATCACCGGCCCATGAAAGGAGAAACACCATGCGCAAGACCCTTATCGCCCTGATGTTCGCCGCCGCCCTGCCGACCGTAGCCATGGCCATGCCCGACGGCGGCCCGCGCCACAACGGCCCGCATCATCGCGGTGACGCGCCTTTCGCCCAGCTGGACCTGAGCCGCGAGCAACGCCAGCAGATCGGCAAGCTGATGGGTGAGCAGATGAAGCAGCGCCGCGACATCACCCAGCGCTACCTGGACAAACTGCCCGCGGCCGAGCAGAAAGCCCTGAAGGACGAGCTCAAGGCCAGCCACGACAAGACCCAGGCCGACATCCGCGGCCTGCTCAAGCCTGAGCAACAGAAGAAGTTCGACGAACTGCAGAAGAAACGTGCCGAACGCAAGGCCGAGTGGAAAGAGTTCCAGGCCTGGAAGGCTGAAAAAGCCGGCAAGGCCCAGTAAGCTGTCCCCCCCCTGCCCGGCCCGCTCCCATGCGGGCCGGGTTTTGTCCGTTCGTTGGAGGAGCCTGTCTTGCGTTCACTGTTCTGGCGCATCCTGGCCAGTTTCTGGCTGGCCATTACCCTGGTCGCCGGCCTGTCGATCCTGCTCGGCCACATGCTCAACCAGGACGCCTGGATCCTCAGTCGCCACCCTGGCCTGAACACCCTGGCCAGCCACTGGGCCCGGCATTACGAACAGGAAGGCAGGGAATCCGCCCAGCACTTCCTGGAACGGCGCAAACAGCGCTTCAAGATCGATGTCCAGGTGCTCGACGACAGCGGCGAGGCCGTGGTGCCTGGCACCTTCCCGCGCCGTGCCGCAGCCTTCGAGGCGCGCCAGCACAACGATCAGCGTCGCCTGCCCTGGCGTCGCCTGACCGAGGAATACACCAGCCCCTATAGCGGCGAGACTTACCTGCTGATCTACCGCATTCCCCACCCGGCGCTGGACGCCTGGCACCGCGAGAGCCTGCTCTGGCCGCTCAGTGCCCTGGGCATCGCCCTGGTGGTACTGACCCTGTTCAGCCTGCTGGTGACCCTGTCCATCACCCGCCCACTCAGCCGCCTGCGCGGCGCGGTGCACGACCTTGGCCAGACCAGCTACCAGCAGCACAGCCTGGCCCGTCTGGCCGCCCGGCGCGACGAGTTCGGCGTGTTGGCCAACGACTTCAACAAGATGGGGGCGCGCCTGCAGAGCCTGATCGGCAGCCAGCGCCAGTTGCTGCGCGATGTGTCCCACGAACTGCGCTCGCCCCTGGCGCGCCTGCGCATCGCCCTGGCCCTGGCCGAGCGCGCCGGCCCCGAGCAGCGCCAGACGCTATGGCCACGCCTGACCCGCGAGTGCGACCGCCTGGAAGACCTGATCAGCGAGATCCTCGCCCTGGCCCGGGTCGATGCCGAGCAGGCCCACAGCGAGGCTGTCGACGTCAACGCCCTGCTCGGCAGCGTGCGCAAGGATGCCCAGCTCAGCGCCCCGGAGCAGGACGTGCGCCTGGAAGCCACGCCCGGCCTGACCTTGCAGGGCTGGCCAACGCTGATCGAACGTGCCGTGGACAACCTGCTGCGCAATGCCTTGCGCTTCAATCCGCCGGGGAAACCGATCGAGATCCGTGCCAGCCGTGAACAAGACCGCGTAGTACTGAGTGTGCGCGACCATGGCCCTGGGGTAGCCGAGGAGCACCTGGCGCAACTGGGCGAGCCTTTCTTCCGCGCACCGGGGCAGGAGGCGCCAGGGCACGGCCTGGGGCTGGCCATCGCCCGGCGAGCGGCGGAGCGCCATGGGGGCAGCCTGGTGCTGAGCAATCACCCGCAGGGGGGCTTCATCGCCAGGCTGGAGTTACCCCTGGCCGAGGCGATGGGCAGTTGAATCCCGGGGGCACGAAGCGGCCCCCAAAACCCTCATTCGCCCCAGGCACTGACGAACTGGGCAGTCTCCAGCACCGGCGCGGTCCGCGGCTCGCTCACCGGCGTGCCCAAGTACAGGTAGCCGATCAGTTCCTCGTTGTCCGCCAAGCCCAGCCCCCGATGCACATGGGCATCGAACGCCATGTCGCCCGTGCGCCACACCGCGCCGATACCCTGGGCATGGGCGGCGATGAGAATACCGTGTGCCGCACAGCCCGCGGCCAGGCGCTGCTCCGACTTGGGCACCTTGAAATGATCCTGCAGGCGTGCGATCACCACGACCAGCAGGGGCGCCCGCAGCGGCATGGCGCGCGCCTTGTCCAGCGCGGCCTGGCTGGCATCGCCCTTGTTCTGCACGGCTTCGGCGAACAGCTCACCGAGCTTTTCCCGGCCCGTCCCCTCGATGGTCAGGAAGCGCCAGGGGCGCAGTTGGCCATGGTCCGGGGCACGCAGCGCCGCCTGGAACAGCGCCTCGCGCTGGGCGGCATTGGGCGCCGGGTCGGTGAGGCGTGGCACGGAAACACGGTTGAGCAATGCGTCGAGAGCCTCCATAGGCTACCCTCCTGGCAAACGAAATGTGCGGCCATTCTCAAGCTGCGAGCGACAAGCTGCAAGCTTCAGGAAAAAGCCGGCCATGCACAGCCCGCTGTTTCTTGCAGCTCGCAGCTTGTCGCTTGCAGCTGCCTGACCCACAGGTAGAATGGCGCCCTTCCGTTTCGAGTCAGAGCAGATCACATGGCGTTGCCGACCTTAAGGATCATTGGTTTCATCATCGGCATCTTCCTGATCACCCTGGCGGTCAGCATGGTCGTGCCCATGGCGACCCTGGTGATCTTCGAGCGCACCGGCGACATGCCGTCGTTCCTCTGGTCGAGCCTGATCACCTTCGTCGCCGGCCTGGCCATGGTCATCCAGGGCCGCCCCGAACACGTGCGCCTGCGGCCTCGCGACATGTACCTGCTGACCGTCAGCAGTTGGGTGGTGGTGTGCGTGTTCGCCGCCCTGCCCCTGCTCCTGACCCAGCACATCAGCTATACCGACGCCTTCTTCGAAAGCATGTCCGGCATCACCGCCACCGGCGCCACGGTGCTCAGCGGGCTGGACAACATGTCGCCAGGGATCCTGATGTGGCGCTCGATGCTGCACTGGCTCGGCGGCATCGGCTTCATCGCCATGGCGGTGGCGATCCTGCCGCTGCTGCGCATCGGTGGCATGCGCCTGTTCCAGACCGAGTCCTCGGACCGCTCGGAGAAGGTCATGCCACGCTCGCACATGGTCGCCAAGTCGATCGTGCTGGTGTACATCGGCATCACCCTGCTCGGCAGCCTGGCTTTCTGGTGGGCCGGCATGACCCCGTTCGACGCCGTCAACCACGCCATGTCGGCGATCTCCACCGGCGGCTTCTCCACCTCGGATCAATCCCTGGCCAAGTGGGACATGCCGGCGGTGCACTGGGTCGCGGTGGTGGTGATGATCCTCGGCAGCATGCCGTTCACCCTGTACGTGGCCACCTTGCGCGGGCACCGCAAGGCACTGTTCAAGGACCAGCAGGTCCAGGGCCTGCTCGGCCTGCTGGTCGCGACCTGGGTCGTCCTTGGCACCTGGTACTGGGCCACCACCAGCCTGCCCTGGCTCGACGCCTTGCGCCACGTGGCACTGAACGTCACCTCGGTGGTCACCACCACCGGCTTCGCCCTGGGCGACTACAGCCTGTGGGGCAACTTCTCGCTGATGCTGTTCTTCTACCTGGGCTTCATCGGCGGCTGCTCGGGGTCGACCGCTGGCGGGATCAAGATCTTCCGCTTCCAGGTGGCCTACATCCTGCTCAAGGCCAACCTCAACCAACTGATCCACCCGCGCGCGGTGATCAAGCAAAAGTACAACGGCCACCGCCTCGACGAGGAGATCGTACGCTCGATCCTGACCTTCTCGTTCTTCTTCGCCATCACCATCTGCATCATCGCCCTGTTGCTGTCACTGCTGGGCGTGGACTGGATGACCGCCCTGACCGGCGCCGCCGGCACCGTCTCGGGCGTCGGCCCTGGCCTGGGCGAGGTGATCGGCCCGGCCGGCAACTATGCCAGCCTGCCGGACGCGGCCAAGTGGATCCTCGCCGGCGGCATGTTGCTCGGCCGCCTGGAGATCATCACGGTGCTGGTCTTGTGCATGCCGGCATTCTGGCGTCACTGACCCAGGATACGCCCCGCTAGTGGGGCGCGTGCCGCTGCAACGGGGGCGCGAACGAAGCCGCCCCGGCACCGAGGCGGGCACGGTACTCGCTGGGCGTGACGTCGAACCAGCGCCGGAACGCCCGGAAGAAATTGCTCGGATCGGCGAACCCCAGCAGGTAGGCGCTTTCCAGCAAAGTCATGCCGGGCTGGGCCAGGTACTGCTCGGCCAGCTCCCGACGGGTATCGTCGAGCAAGGCCTGGAAGCTCGTGCCCTCCTCCTGCAGGCGGCGCTGCAGGGTCCGCTGGGACAGGTGCAGGGCCTGGGCGACCGTCTCGCGCTTGGGCTCGCCCTGGGGCAGGATGCGGCACAGCACCTGGCGTACCCGGTGGGTCACCCGGCTTTCCGAGAAACGCGCCAGGTATTCCCCGGCAAAGCGATCGTGCAGGATGGCCATGGCCTCGTTGGCGGTGGGCAGCGGCGCCTCCATGTCGGCACGCTCCAGCACCAACGCATCATGGGGCGCACCGAACACCAGCGGCGCATGGAAGGCTACCTTGTACGGCTCGACGTTCTTCGGCTGCGGCCCCTGGATCAGCACCCGCCGCGGCTGGACCGCCCGCCCGCTGAGCCAGGTGCACAGCGACAACGCGCAGGCCAGCGACGCCTCGGCGCTGTGGCGGGTCGGGGGCAGATGGTCACCGTGCACGGTCAGCGTCAGGACATAGCCGTCCGGCTCCAGGCGGAAACTCAGGTCGGAACTCTCGGCGATGATCCGCTGGTAGCGCACCAGGCGCTCGAAGCCCTCGGCCAGGGTGCGGCTGGACATCAGCGCATAGCCCACCACATGGAACGAGGCCGGACGCACCACCCGCGCCATGTTCAGGCCGATGGCCTCGTTGCCGGACAGCTCCACCGCCAATTGCCAGAGGCGGGTCATGTCGTCCTGGGGGAAACGTGCGTCCGGGTCGTCGAGGGCGGCGAAGTCCAGCCCGAGCTGCTTGAACATGGCCCGGCAATCGAGCCCTTCCAGCTCGAGCGCCTTGACGATCCCTGATGCCCAGCTGGCTGACGTGGTTCTTTCACTCATGACAGGCTTCTTGTGCTGACCGCTCCTGCGGTGAACCCAAAGGATACTCATTTGGCGCCTATTGTCACTGGCCGGCTCCGCCAATGACTCTAGACTCGAATCAGGCTCCACGCCGTGTATCCTGTCCAGAACGCGAATCCTCCGGGAGCACAGCCATGAACCGCAGAGCGCAGTTCCGCAGTTTTGCCGAGTTCTACCCTTATTACCTGGGGGAGCACAGCAACCCCACCTGTCGTCGCTTGCACTTCGTCGGCACGAGCCTGGTCATCGCCCTGCTGGCCTATACCTTTGCCAGTGGGAGCTGGTGGTTGCTGCTGGCGGTGCCCGTGGCAGGCTATGGCTTTGCCTGGGTTGGGCATTTCTTCTTCGAGAAGAACCGTCCGGCGACGTTCAGCCATCCGCTGTATAGCCTGATCGGCGACTTCGCCATGTTTCGCGATATTTTGCGGGGCAAGATCGGTCTCTAGAGAGGTGACTGGCTGGTCAGACTCTTGTCAGGAGCTTGCAGCTCGTCACTGCATCTCCCCACCACTATTGAGATGGTGTGAATATCCATTCGCGGCGGTGATGCCACTGATGCTTTTCGCCTTTACGGCGACCTACTTTTGCTCGCGGGCAAAAGTAGGCATGGACCTGTCCCGTGACAGCGGACGCCAAGAAGCTGGCTATTCAACCGACTGCCTTAAGCCTTTTGCATAGTCGTTCGGAGAGCGATAGCCCAACGCTGAATGCAGTCGGTTGCTGTTGTAAAACCC
>NZ_JBCGFQ010000082.1:0-12963 GCF_040984075.1 Pseudomonas sp. I2 | reverse complement strand
CTGCCAAATGGCTAATGCGGTTCACTTAAGTCTGTTGTGACATCGATGGGGGCTGCCTTGCCGCCCTTCGCGGGCAAGCCCGCTCCCACAGGATCGTGCATTTGCAGCGTACTTGTGGGAGCGGGCTTGCCCGCGAAGGGCCGCAAAGCGGCCCCAATGGCTTAAGTGAACGGCATTAGCCAAATGGCAGCCTTTTTTGTGCCTGCAGCGTCCACATCCCCACGCTCATGCATCTTGCAAGCTTTTGACGCAGTCCTGTGATGAGGAAGCCCCTTTTGCCTGTGGGTAAGCGTCGGCACAACTACACGAGTCTTCGCGTCTGACAGGCCCCAGGAGAAAAATGGCATCCCTTCCGAAGAACCCACTCAGCGAAGCGGCTATCGAGAGCCCGGAGAATCAGATCCCGGAAATAGCTGCCGCCGCCACACATCTAGCGTACTATCGCGCCCCATGCCGACGGTCGCGTTGAAGTGTTTGGCGAAACCAAGCCTCGGGGCAAGGTTACGACGGGCAAGGTCTTCACCGTTCGCAAACTGCATGGGCGCGCCTGAATTGAGTTTTTTGCCGGCCTGAACGGCTCCGGCAAGAGCACCGCGCAGCGGAACCTAATGGGAAGACACATACGACGCCTGCGCATGCGCCGGTGGAATAGCGAAACTCTCGCGCATGCGCCTGGCCTCCGCCTGGGGCGAGCGTCCGAACAGCCGCTTGAACTCGCGATTGAACTGCGAGGCGCTGGCATAGCCCACGGCATGGCTGGCAGCCTGCACCGTCATGCCCTGGCGCACGATCAGCAAGCGGGCCTGATGCAGGCGGGTGCATTTCACATATTGCATCGGCGACGTCTGGGTGATCGCCTTGAAGTGGCTGTGGAACGAAGGCACGCTCATGCCGGCTTCGTCGGCCAGTTGCGCAAGGTCGAGCGGCTGCGCGTAGGCCGTGTGAATACGCCGAAGCGCCTTGGCGATCCTGCCGAACTGCCCTTGCATGGCCAACGCGGCACGCATGACAGTACCCTGGGCGCCGGTCAGGACGCGGAAATACAGCTCGCGCAGCAAAGCGGGGCCGAGGATCGTCGCTTCGAGGGGGTCGTTCATCGCCGTCAGCAAGCGCAGGACGGAATCGGCGAGCGGCTCATCCATGGGGCTCGACATCATGCTCCGCGGCGCCTGCTTCGGCGAGGGCGCCTGCCGCTGGTCGATCTGGACCATCAGCTCGGCGGCGAGCTGGAAGTCCAGGTGCAGGTAGATGGCCAATAGCGGACGCTCGGCCGTCGCGTCCGTTTCCATGGTGAAGGGAACGGGCACGGCGACGGCCAGGTAGTGCTGCTCGTCGTACACATAGACCTGATCGCCGAAATACCCGCGCTTGCGGCCCTGGCATACGATCACGATACCGGGATCGTAGAGAACGGGTGTCCGCGCCAGGGGGCGATTCGATCTGAGGAGGCGGACGCTGGCCAGGGGCGTGAGGTTGTACCCCTCGCTAGGTGCCAGCGCCTCGAGCAGGGCAACCATGCACGCCTGGTTCGGGGACACCTGGTGATCGTGGCGTTCGGATACGGCATCTTTCATAGAATTAGGCAATAAAGTCAGAAGATACGCCCTCTGGCAGCGGCTGGCGGCTGAGTATTATGCGCTCATTCCCCCTGCAATGGAGCCATCGCCATGCCACCTCGCAAAACCCTGTTGATCACCGGAGCCAGCAGCGGCTTCGGGCTGGCCCTTGCCCAAGAAGCCTTGGCCGATGGCCATCGTGTGGTGGGCACGGTTCGTAGCGAGCAGGCCAAGGCCACGCTCGAAGCGCTCGCCCCCGGCCGGGCATTCGGACGGTTGCTGGACGTGACCGATTTCGCGGCCATCGACCAGGTGGTCGCCCAGGTCGAAACGACCGTCGGCTCGGTGGATGTGCTGGTGAACAGCGCCGGCTATGGCCACGAAGGCATCCTCGAAGAATCTCCGCTGTCGGAAATGCGCCGGCAGTTCGAGGTGAACGTGTTCGGCGCCGTGGCGATGATGAAGGCCGTGCTGCCGTACATGCGCCAACGGCGGCGCGGCCATATCCTGAACATCACCTCGATGGGCGGTTTCATCACCCTGCCCGGCATCGCCTACTACTGCGGCAGCAAGTTCGCGCTGGAGGGCATCTCCGAGGTGGTGGGCAAGGAAGTCGAAGGCTTCGGCATTGCCGTGACCGCCGTGGCGCCCGGCTCCTTCCGCACGGACTGGGCCGGCCGCTCCATGGTGCGAAGCCCTCGCTGCATCGCCGACTACGACACGCTGTTCGACCCTGTGCGCAAGGCGCGACAGGAAAAAAGCGGCAAGCAGCTTGGAGACCCGAAGAAAGCTGCCCGCGCCATGCTGGAGGTAATCGACTCGCAGCATCCGCCAGCCCACTTGCTGCTCGGCAGCGATGCCCTTGGCCTGGTGCGCCAGAAACTCGGGGCGCTCGGGGAGGAAATCGCCGCCTGGGAAACCCTCACCCGTTCCACGGATGGCTGAGGGCTCAAAGCCTGAAGTACTGCCCGATCATCTGCGAGAGCAGTACCACCGGCTCTTCCGACTGGGCCTGGGCGAACGTGAGGAACACGACGTCGTGCTCGGCGACCTCGGGCAGGCCTGCCAATATCACCATCCGGCCGGTGACACGCGAGCGGTCCAGCAGGGTGATCGCCATGCCCGTCTCCACGCATGCCTTCACTGCCTGGCTGGATGGGCTGTCCAGCACGACGCGCCATTTCCGCCCACTGTTGCGAAGTGCGCTCAGCATCGCCTCGCGATAGGGGCACTCCGCTGCGTAGAGCGCCAGGGGAAGTGGGTCGGCCAGAACCGATGGGCCGTTGGCTGCGCCGACCCACACCGGCGTGGTGCCAGCAAGCGGCTTCTGCCCGTCCACAGGTTCTCCCTTGGGCACCACGGCCACCGCCGCATGGAGCCTGCCGCGCCGGACCTGCTCGCGCAGCGTGAGGCTGGGCCCGGTCTTGACTTCCAGTACCACGTTCGGACGCTGTTCGGCGAAACAGGGCAGGATGTCGCGGATGACGTGGTCGGCATATTCATCCGGCACGCCGAGGCGGATACGCCCCGTCACACTGCTGCCCTGCACTTCGGACAGCACCCGATCATGGGTGTGGAGCAGCTCGGTGGTCGAGACCAGCAACCGCCTGCCGAGCGCCGTGAGGGAGACCGACTGGTTGTCGCGCTCCAGCAAGCGCCCACCTACGATGCTTTCCAGCCGCTGTATGTGCACGCTGATGGCGGCCGGGCTCTTGTGCAGCTGTTCGGCCGCCGCCTTGAAGCGACCGCTACGGGAGACCGCGTGGAAGGTGCGGAGTAGCTCGATATCCAGAATGGCGCTCATCGTTCATGAATCCTGAACCAGTATTTCCATTAATTTTGATTTATTAGATTAGCGCTGATTCGTAGTGTGTGCGCATGCCTCTGCTCTTGGGAGCCGTCATGAGCCTGTCCTCGAACTGCGGTTGCTTGCCCACTGCCCTCCCTCTGCCCCTCTTGGAAGCTGGGCTGGTGTTCGCCTGGAGTTCTGGTTTCGTCGGCGCGCGTTTCTCCGTCGACCAAGCGCCCCCGATGCTGGTCGTCTTCTGGCGCTGCATTGCCGTCATGCTCATCCTCCTGCCGTTCGTCTGGCGCCCTCTGCTGCGCATGTCACCGCGGGCCTTGCTGCACACCGCAGGCAGCGGCCTGCTGGCCATGGCGGGGTACCTGGCCGGTGTCGTGCAGGGCATCGCACTGGGCGTGCCGGCGGGCCTTGCCGCGTTGCTGGCGGACCTGCTGCCCTTGGGTGTCGCCGCGCTGTCCGCCGGATTGCTGGGGCAGCGGCTGAGCTTGCGCACCTGGTGCGGATTGGCGATCGGCCTGACAGGCGTGCTGCTGGTGACTGCCGATGCCCTGGGCCTGGGGCACGCCCCGCTGTGGGCCTACGCACTGCCCTTGCTCGGCATGCTGTCCCTGGCGCTGGCGACTCTTTGGCAGAAGCATTCGAAGGTGGCGACCAACGTCGGACTGTTGCCGAATCTGTGGCTTCACTGCTGCGCTTGCAGCGTGATTTTCGCCGGGCTCGCGAGTATCGAGGGCGGGTTGGCTCCGTTACCGACGCAGGGTTTCGCCGTGAGCGTGCTGTGGACAGCACTGCTCTCCAGCCTGGGTGGCTACGGGCTGTACTGGATATGCCTGAAGCGCTCCACGCCCACCCGGGTTGCGAGCGTCCTGTATCTCAGCCCCGCCGTTACCCTGGTGTGGGCCTGGGCCATGTTCGGCGACCCGCTCTCGTGGCAGATTGCACTTGGCACGGCGGTGTCCCTGGTTGGTGTCTGGATGGTGGTCAATGCAGAGGCGGCGATGTGTTGAAGAATGTGAACTTCTGCCAAGCGGTACTTTGTGGTGTTGGGGCCGCTGAGGGCACCCGAAATCTGCGTACCTCAACCTAAATGCACCTGCCCCCGCAGATGCTCCACCAGCATATCGATGAACGTCCGCACCTTGGCCGCCCCGTACTTGCTCTCCCGGTGCAGCACATGGATCGGCCACGGTGCTTCCTCGTACGCAGCCAGGATCACCTGCAAGCGCCCGTCCGCCAGCTCGTCGGCCACCTGGTAGGACAACAACCGCGCAATGCCAAGCCCGGCACTGGCAGCGGCGATGGCGGCGTCGTTGCCAGTGACCGTCAGGCGCGGCTTCATGCGGACCTGAGTCGGATCGTCGAGGGCGCCGAAGCGCCAGTCGGTGCGCGGCGAGAGATTGCCGGCAGCGATGACCGCGTGGCCTTGCAGCTCGGACGGATGACGCGGTGTACCGTGGCGCTCGAGGTACTCGGGCGAGGCGCACAGCAGCCGGCGCATCGAGCCCACGCGCAGCGCCTTGAGGCCAGAGTCGGGGAGCTGGCCGATGCGCACCGCGACGTCCATGCCCTCTTCCACCAGGTTCACCACACGGTCGAGGAAGTAGGCGGACACGTCCACCTCGGGGTACTGCTGCAGGTAGCGAACGATGCAGGGCATGACGAACTTCTTGCCGAACAGGATCGGCGCGGTCACCGCCAGATCGCCCTTGGGCGCCGCATTGATGCCGGCCGCGGCTTCGTTGGCCTCGACGATGCTGGCGAGGATATGCCGGGTGTCTTCCAGGTAGCGGCCGCCGGCTTCGGTCAAACGTACGCTGCGGGTGGTGCGCTGCAGCAGCTTGACCCCGAGCTGTTCTTCCAGGGCGCTGACGGCGCGGGTAACCGCCGCTGGCGAGATGCCCAGGCGACGCGCGGCGGCGGCGAAGCTCTCCAGCTCGCCGACCGCGACGAACACCTTCATCAGGTGGATCTGGTCCATGCCGCGCCCCTGTGGTTGTGGTCGATCGATTATTCCAGTGGCGGGGCTAGAGCTCCAGCACCAGCGGTTGCGTGCCCTCCTCGCCTTGGGCCGGGACGGCGCAACAAATCAGCACGCTGCCGCTGGGCGGCAGTTCGGCGGGCGGGTTCGGGTAGTGGGCCTGGCCGCTGGCCAACCGTGTCGCGCAGGTACCGCAGGCGCCACCACGGCAACTGAAGTCCGGGGACAGGCCGCGGCTTTCGGCGAGTTCCAGCAGGGTGCCGCTGCCGGGGGACCAGCGAGCTTCCTTCGCGGAAGTGGCGAAGTACACCGGCACCGATTCGGTGGCCGCTGGTGGCTGTTGCAGGGCGGGCTGGTCGTCGGTATGGCGACGCAGGGTCGAGGGGCCGAAGGCCTCGGCGTGGATGCGCGCGTCGGGCACGTGCACACCGCGCAGGCCTTCGTAGAGATCCTGGGTGAAGCTGGCTGGGCCGCACAGGTAGAAGTCGTAGTCGTCCAGCGCCAGGGTGGCCTTGATCTGCTCGATACCGAGGCGGCTGGCGAACTCATAGTCGCGACCTTGCACCGCCTGGGCTTCGGGCTGGCTCAGGGCGCGATGGAGGCTCAACAGGCCACCGGCTCGCTGCCTCAGCGTGGCGAGCTCCTCTTGAAACGGCAGGTCGGCCAGCGTGCGTGCGCCATGGAACAGGTAGATACGGCGCCCCTGTCCGGTGTTCAGTTGCTCGCGCAGCATGGCGATCAGTGGCGTGATGCCGACGCCCGCACCGGCCAGCACGATTGGCCGCAGGCTCTGCCGATCGAGGGTGAAGCGGCCCATGGGCAGACGCACGTCCAGCCGGTGGCCGACCTTCAGGTGCTCATGAAGATGCCGCGATACCGCCCCCTGCCGCTTGACGCTGATGCGCAGGTAGCCGTCGGATGGTGCACTGGAGAGGCTGTAGGTACGGATCAGCGGCGTCTCGCCAGCGAGCCGCAGGCGCACGGGGATGTGCTGGCCCGGGGCGAAGTCTACCGGCGCTTCATCCTCGGGCTGCAAGTAGAACGAGCGGATCTCGCGGCTCTCCTGTTCGATACGCACCACGCGCCAGGCCAGCCACTGGCGCTGGCGTTCGCGCTGTTGCAGGCGCTGCTCGGCCTCGACCCAAGTGCCGGTCATCAGGCTGGTCGGGGCGTATGCCTGGAAGGCCCAGCGCAGCGACACGGCGGCCGGACGGAACACCACCTGCTCGACCTGCACCGTCCAGAGCCGCTCGGCGCCTTCGAAGGCAGCGATCGAAGGGCTGTCCAGGATCACCTCGGTTCGCCCGCACAGCTGCAGCAGGTTGCCGCTGGTGAAGTCGACGAACAATAGGCCGGCGATGGGGTTCAGCAGCAGGTTGCCGAGGGTGTTGAAATGCAGGTTGCCGGCGTAGTCGGGGATGGTCAGGCGGTTGCCTTCGACCTTGATGAAGCCCGGCCGGCCACCGCGATGGGACACATCCACCGAGCGCTGGCCGTCGACCTGCTCGATGTAGCTGGCGACGAAGAAGGTGTCGGCGCCTTCGATCATGGCGATGGCGTCGGCATCCAGGTTCACTGCGTCGATGCGCCCTTGGGCAGGCTCGTCGACCCGGGTGTAGTCACGCTGCTGGATGTATTGCGGGCAGTTGCCGAACGACTGCTCCACCCCGACCTCCAACTGGCCGCCGTTGGCCTGGCGGATCAGGCCATTGAGACGATTGCGCCGCCGGGTGTGCAGTTCGATCCCGAGCAACCCGATCGCCTCCCCGGCGACCAGCCCTGGCGTAGCCGGGTCATCGGCGACGAGATCGGTAGCGATCAGCAGTTGCCGCGCATCGGGCGAGCGAACGAAGCCTTCCGGGCCTTCGAGCAGCGTCGCCCAAGGCTTGCCATCCGGGTCCACTGCACCTGCGACCAGGAATGGCAACTGATGGTAGAACGCGCGGTGCTGATCGGGCATGTAGTCGCGGATGACCTTCTGCCCGAACACCTCCATGCGCTGCGCGACACCGGCCTGCACCTGCAACTGCTTTTCACCTGCGTGCCAGGGCGAGGTGCGATGTTCGGGGCGGTCGTGCATGGTGGCATTCCTCGCGGAGCCTTCGGCTCAGAGGGTTTCCTGCAGGCCAATGACTGTGCGCGGCATCGGCACGAAGCCCGGCAGCGCTTCGATCCGGGCGAGCCAGGCGCGCACGTTGGGGTACGGTTCCAGCGACACATTGCCTTCGGGTGCATGGGCGATGTACGAGTAGTTGGCGACATCGGCAATGGTCGCCTCGTTGCCGACCAGGAACGGGCGCTCGACCAGTTCGGCGTCGACCACCTTGAGCAGGGCGTGGGCGCGGCCGATGACTTCGTCGGTGTTGAACGTGGCGCCGAACACCGTCACCAGGCGTGCGGCGGCGGGGCCGAAGGCCAGCGGCCCGGCGGCTACCGACAGCCAGCGCTGCACACGCGCGGCACCGACTGGGTCCTGGGGCAACCAGCGCTCACCGCCGTAGGCCTTGGCCAGATAGACCAGGATGGCGTTGGAGTCGGCGATGACGGTGCCGTTGTCGTCGATCACCGGCACCTGGCCGAAGGGGTTGAGGGCGAGGAAGTCGGGCTGCTTGTGGGCCCCCTTGGCCAGGTCGACGAAGACCAGCTCGGTGGGCAAGTTCAGCAGCGAAAGCATCAGCTCGATGCGGTGGGCGTGGCCGGATTTGGGGAAGTTATAGAGTTTGATCGGGCTTGGCATGTTCTCGGCTCCTGGTCAGCGCCGGGAGTGGCGCTGCTGGAGAACATGCTGCACTGGTTCGGCTGGCAGCAGAATCGTTGCGGGGAGCAATCCATAATTTCGGTAGGCGGAATAATGGGAGACGGCACCGGCCTATTCGCGGGCAAGCCCGCTCCCACAAGGCCTCTCGCAAGGCTTGCCCAATCTGGAACTCAATGCCGCTGCTGCTTCTGGTACCGGTACAGCCCACGGGCCGCCTCGACCACCTGCGGCACGCAGGCTTGATGCTCGTCGAAACTCATCGAATCGAGCAGCTCGAAGTTGTCTTCCAACCCATGCAACGAAATGGCCTTGAGCAGACGATCCTGCTCAGGCGGCAGCTCGCCCCATTCAGCCACCTGCGTGCCGCGCATGTAGCCGAAACACCATTCCTCGAGAATGATCGCCGGCCCCTCCTCGCCTTCGCTCTCTTCGAACAGTGGCGCGAAATGCTCGAGGTCGTCGGCCAGCTCGCCATCCACCTGGTTGGCATAGCGCAGCATCAGTGCGGTATAGGCCTCTTCCTGGGCCGGGCTCTTGAACTTGGGCACCTTGCCGCCAGCGACCGCAGGCAGCCATTGCTCGGGGTTGACCTTGACCGGCGAGCTGGCCAAGGCGGTGAAGAAGCCATTGAGCTCGGCCAGGTTGAGGACCGAATAGTCGTTGCCGTAGGTGATCAGCAGGTCTTCGAGGCGGTCGAGTTCTTTGTCGCTGAGAGCGGGAAGCATGGGCAGCGTGTCCTGGGTAAATGTGCGTGCACCCTAGCACAAGTGCCGGGGCCACGTGTCCAATAGCGCGGGGTCGCCTGTTCCAATCAGCAGCCAGAGCAGGATGCGGCACTTGCGAGGGCACAATGCGCCAGCCATACGCATGCCCTTGGCCTGAAGATCGATTTCTCCACCTGCAAAGCCGTACGTCGCCCTCGCGGTCGGACCGCTGCCAGTGCGTGTGGCCACGACGACCGGCATGTGCCGAGCAACGTTGGCCATCGCATCAGCCCAGGCGCTAGAGACATGGCCTGCACCAAAGCCGGCAACCACCAACCCTGCGTACCCTAACTTGGGGAGTACCTGCAGCAGCGCCGTGTCTGCATCGAGGCATGCCTCCAGCAAGGCGACGCGATGCTCCACCTGCCGTGGTGCAGGCAGCACCGTGCGCGGCAAGGGCGGGTGGCGGTAGGTCACATCTCCCTCCACGACCTCCCCTATAGGTCCACCACCGGGTGATTCGAAAGCAGCCATCGCCAGGCTGGCCACCTTGCGAACCCTGGCGGCCGAGTGAACCTGATCATTGATCACCACCAGCACGCCACGCCTACGACTGCCCGCATCTATCGCCACCTGCACCGCCGCCAGCAGGTTCGCCGGACCGTCAGCACCCGGGTGACTGGCCGAACGCATCGCACCGGTCATGACCAGCGGGGTGTCGAAAGGCCAGAGCAGGTCGAGGAAATAAGCCGTTTCCTCAAGGGTGTCGGTGCCTTGGGTGAGGACCACGGCCTGAGCGCCGTGCTCCACCTCACCACGGACCCAGGCCAGCACTTCCAGCAGTGCTTGGAAGCCGAGCGATGCGCTTGGCTCCAGACACAGCGTGGCGGTGCTGAACCACGCAAGCCCATCCAACTGCGGCAGTGACGCCAGCAACGCCTCGCAATCGAGCTTCGGTATCACCCCTTGCCCAGGTGCTGCGCACTGCATGCTGACCGTGCCGCCCAGACTGCCGATCGACAACCTTGGTAGTTCTGTCTTCTGTGTCATGCATTACCTCCTGCAAGCAACCCGACCAGGGGCAAGATCCCCTGGGTGCTGATGGCCATGGACAAAACATTGCCGATATAACCGTGCATGTAGGCCGGTAACCGCTGGCTGATCGCCACGGCCAAGGGCGGTGCGACCAATGCTCCCAGGACCGCGCTGGCGACTATCACTTGCCAACTGCCTCCTAGTGTGAGCACTGCGGCAGGAACGATCGACACGATGGGAATATAGGTGGGATACCAGCCATGCTCCATC
Organism: Pseudomonas sp. I2; assembly: GCF_040984075.1. Classification (NCBI taxonomy): domain Bacteria; kingdom Pseudomonadati; phylum Pseudomonadota; class Gammaproteobacteria; order Pseudomonadales; family Pseudomonadaceae; genus Pseudomonas; species Pseudomonas sp. I2. The sequence continues at coordinate 2,858 of NZ_JBCGFQ010000082.1, read as the reverse complement.
CACTGCCGCCGCCAGACCAGCACACCAACCAGCGAGGCCAGTGCCTGCCCAATCACCATCTGCAGCACCAGATGCGAGCCATAGGCCGGTGCTGCTGGGGTCAACACGTAGGCCAGCAGTACCCCCAGGAGCAGCCCTAGGCTGGCCAGTTCATTGCCGAAGAACGGTGCTTCGCTGAAATCGGCCAGTACCCGGCGCAAGGTCCACAACACGCCGTAATCCGGTTTTGTCGCAAAGGGTACCGGCGTGGCAGGTTGCAAGCCACCACGTACCAACGAAGGGAAACGTCGGCACAGCAGGAAAGCCACCACGCTTGCCAGCGCCATGCCACTGACATTGCCGATCACCACCGGCAACTGCAGGGGATAGCACAGGTAGTTGACCAGCAACAGGCTCATGGGCGTTACCAGCAATGCACCAAGCAGCGCGCCATTGATCGCTACCCGCCAGCCACCGCCGAACAGCAGCACCATGGCCGCCGGTAGTGATACGAAAGCGACGAACGTCGGCTGCCAGGTACCACTGGAGAGGGTCCACCCCCATAGCGCATGACTGAGCAACAAGCCAAGCAGAGAGCTGGTGAACAGCCATGGCCACAGGCCTGTACCGTAGCAGATGGCGAAGCCTTGCCAGCGGTACCCACGGACATGGGTCCAATGTGCCAGGCCAGCGCCCAGCAGCAAACCGAGAGCCGGCAATTCGTGCTTGTAGAAAGCGACTTCGCTGATGTCGCCGATGATCCAGCGCAGCCTGCTCAATGGCTGGTCCAGAGTCGCTGTGAGCTGTGCGTAGTCTGGCCACTGGCCCAGCGCCAGGTTGACAATGAGCAGTACTGCCAGACCACTCAGGATCACGCTTGGTGTATGGGGTCGACGCGATGGGAAGGTCTGTTCCATGGCGCTCTCCTCAACGTGGCATCGGTGAATGAAGCCGATACCCCAGCATGGCGTCGTAGAGGTCCGTACGCCGGTCTCGGGGAAGATCATTGAGACTGTTCCAGATGGGGGCCGAGCGTGCGGTACTGAGATCCACGTCGGCATAGAGGATGCCCTCCTGCTCGGCGCTCGCCACCTCTCCGATAGGCCAACCGTTCGTGCCGGCGATCAGCGAACAACCCAGGAAGCGCCCGCCACGCTCGCGACCGATGCGGTTGGCCGCAGCGATGTAGACATTGTTGACGTGAGCGGCACTCATCGTGAGGTATGACGCCATGCAGCGCCCGGCTTCATCGAACAGTGGTGGTGGCGTCCATACCCAGTTGTTGAGGCTGCAAATGAGGTCGGCACCTTGCGCGGCCATGAGCCGGGGGACCTCTGGGAACCAGATGTCCCAGCAGATCAACAGCCCGATGCGGCCGATGGGGGTCTCGAATACCGGGAAACCCAGGTCGCCTGGTGTGAACCAGAGTTTCTCCTGGTTCCACAAGTGCGCCTTGCGGTAATGCCCCAAGCGGCCCTCGGGCCCGAACAGTACGGCGCTGTCATAGAGCTTGAGTCCGTCGCGCTCGGCAAATCCGGCGGCAAGATAGACCTGGTGCCCTTGGGCGAAGTCAGCCCAGGCCAGCAGGCTGCGACCGTCCTGCAAGGTCTCGGCGTGGGCGTAGGCCTCGGCGCGGGAGTGGAAGGTGTAGCCGGTATTGGCCAGCTCCGGCAACACGATCAGGTTGGCCCCTTCGCGTGCGGCACGCCGGGCCAAGGCCAGCCCCCTGCTCAGGTTCCCCTCGCAGTGCTCGAGCCCTACCTGGGGATCGTATTGGATGACTGCGATTCGAACGGGGCTGATGGGGATGCTGTGGTCGGGCATGGTGGCTTCCTTCTTGGAGTTGTTATGGAAGCCGCCAGTAGAACGGGGGCTGCTTGCTGAGCGACAGTCAGGGCAGTCCGATGTATCTGGAAGAAAAAGCAAAGATAGTAGAAAGAGCGGTCCTACATAGTTGTTTCAAACTCTCCCTTAACGCGCTTGGTAATGCGGATAATATTCGAGCTTGAAACCACCGTTGAATTGTGCAGCAGTGCGGTCACAGAGGTTAATCACAGTATCGATAGCTGTACGCAGGCAGGGCTCGGTCCAGCCGGCATCGACAGAGAACGACTCGCCGGCCAGATAGAGCCCAGAAATGCTGCTCAGGTCACGGTTATACTTCATTAGGCTCACAGCGTCGTAGTAGGTGCCAGCCCGGTACAACTTCGCACAACCCAACGCATTCCGGTCTGTAATCCACCGTTGTATGCAGATGTTTCCAGTATCGATGTAAGGCGAGATCGGCTCACCGATATTTGTGCAACGCAGCAAGATCCGGTCGAGTTCTTTCACGCACTTGTCCACCAGCTCACTATCGGAAAACACTGCTAGTTTGGAGGCATCGTCTTCCCAAGTGTAGCTGAGTAGTATGCAGTCTTGGGCATAGCTACCGCTATAGCGATAGGCATAGACGTCGTGGACGAAGCTGTCGGTGACCAGAATCTGTGGCAACTGTGGGTTGCGATCGAGGAAGCTTTTCTGCAGTGGCGCGTAGACCTTGCAACTGGTTTCCCAATGGGCATGCTTCCAGGCATCAATGATGTGCTGTGGCAGCATTTCCCTTGTGAAGCCATCGAGACACATCCCTGTCTCGATCAACCAGGATGGAGTGGTGAGCACCACATGTCGAACTCATCGCTCAGTAATTGCGCCTTGACCGGATTACTTTGGTGCCAACGATATTCAACCCGAATACGGCCGTCGGCCAGCTTGGGGACTGTCAGATTTTTTGTGTGCGGGCCGGTAACGGCCTGCCGTCAGGCAGGCCCTGATTCTCACCAGGTCGGCCTGATGAACCGGTCTCCGTACAGAATCGCAAATTGATTCATCGCGCTTTT
>NZ_JBCGFQ010000081.1:0-13122 GCF_040984075.1 Pseudomonas sp. I2 | reverse complement strand
TCACCTGGGCCTTGTCGGGGCTGACGATCACCTGGCCGTCGCGGTCGGCCAGGAAGGCATGGCCGATGCCGCCGAAGTCCACGGCGTTGATGATGTCCACCAGGGTGTCCAGGCTCAGGTCGCCGCCAGCCACGCCCAGCAGCTCGCCGCTGGCCTTGCTGCGCACCGGCGTCACGATGCTCATCATCAGGCCACCGACCGTGCCTTGGTAAGGTGGCGTCAGCACCGTGTGCCCCGCGCTCGCGGCGGCGCCGTACCAAGGGCGCTGGCGCGGGTCGAAGCCATCGGGCAGCTCGACGAACGGTCGCTGGGTGAATACCCCATCGGCCTGGCCGAGATAGGTGAACAGGAAGTTACGGGTATAGGAAGGCTGGTCGACCAACCCCGCCACATTGGCGTCGGTGCCCTGCAGGGCGATGTCCTGGGCCAGGTTCTCCAGCACCAGGATGCGCCCGCTCATCCAGTTCTCCACGCTGCTGGCGGTCAAGGCGCCAGCCTGTTGCACGGACGCCTCGATGTTCTGGCCGATGGTGTTGCGCTGCAGGTAGTCGTTGTAGAGGGTGAACAAGGCGAATGCCAGGACCACGACGGCGCAAGCGCTGAGCAGGATCTTGTGGCGGAATTTCAGGTTCATGTTTCAAGACCTTGGATTATTTTTTTGAATATCGCACGCGCATGATTCGATGGCGGCCTGTCACCCCTTGCTATCGGCCGTTGGCCGAACAATTTGATGCCGCTCAGCTGAGTTACCTCGAACAGCATGTTCGCTGACCGCTGCTTGCGAGCCACGTTCGCGCCCATCTGGAAACACCGCCCCGCCCATGACGCGCAACGACACAAGCAACGTCGCGATCTGACAAGTACATGTCGCAGGCGACCGTCTCGCCAAAGCCCCCTGATCGAATAATTCTCCCATCGGCTGAACCTTGCGCCAGAGGCCAGCCCCGCGACACCCGCGAGTATGCAGCCTCGCTTCACAATTCCAACGCTGCGGCGCCCCTTAGCACCGGACAACCGGTAGCACCCCATAACGATAAATTCTCCAAACCCGAAAACCCGCGCGCATCGCCCTTGGGAAGTGCCTGCGCGCGCTTGTGAAGACCATTCGACTGCCATGATCGCAACCTCCGTTTCCACCGCCGGGACCTCGACCGGCCATCGCAACGCCCTGCTCGCCGCGCACATCGCCGCTGTGCTGTTCGGCCTGACCGGTATCCTCGGCGCACTGATCCAGGCCAATGCCAGCCTCATTACCTTCGGCCGGGCGACCTTCGCCTTCATCGCCCTGGGCTTCGTCGCCGGGCTCAAGGGCACGCGTCTGCTCGATGCGCTGAGCTGGCGCAACCTGCCGGTCATCGGCCTGACCGGCACCCTGCTCGCCGCCCACTGGGTGACCTTCTTCATCGCCATCAAGGTCGGCGGCGTGGCGGTGGCGACCCTGGGCTTCGCCAGCTTCCCGGCGTTCATCGCGCTGATCGACCTGCTGGTGTTCCGCGAGCGGATCGGCGCCACCGAGAGCCTGCTGCTGTTGCTGGTGACGGCGGGGCTGGTGCTGGTGGTGCCGTCCTTCGACCTGCTCGACCAAGGCACCATGGGCCTGCTCTGGGGGCTGGCCTCGGGCCTGGCGTTCGCCCTGCTGGCGGTCGCCAACCGCCGCCGCCCCAGCGGCATGGACGCGATGCAGGTGGCGTTCTGGCAGAACGTGGTGGTGGCGGCGCTGGTGGCACCGTTCGCCTTCAGCCACCTGGCCGGCACCAGCCTGCACGGCAACGACTGGGTCAATCTGGCGCTGCTGGGCGTGTTCTGCACCGGGCTGTCGCAGTTCCTCTTCGTCAAGAGCCTGGACGGCCTGCAGGCCCGCACCACCGGCATGGTCATTGCGCTGGAGCCGGTGTATGCGATCGCCTGCGCCTGGTGGCTGTTCGGCGAACAGCCGTCGCTGCGGATGGCCGCCGGGGCGGCCCTGATCGTGCTGGCCACCCTCATGACGGCGTGGCGCAAGGCCGCGGCCCACTGAGGCGGCGACCACACTTGACAAAGATCAAGCGGCGCCCTGGGCAGGGCGCTAAAACAGCAGGGTGCATTCTCCTTTCCCGAACCTGCTGGAGGCTCCCATGGACCCTGCCCATCCCCATGCTGCACCCGCTGACCTGGCATTTCCCGAGACCGCTGGCGAACACTGGGTCCAAGCCCTGAACAACGGCAGCCATGTGCTCATCCGGCCGCTGCGCGCCGCGGATCGGGAGCGCGAGAAAGCGTTCATCCAGCGGCTGTCGCCGCAGTCGCGGCACTTTCGCTTCCTGTGCCAGATCAAGGAACCCGGCGAGGCCATGCTCGACCAACTGATGAGCATCGACCACGACCGGCAGATGGCCTACGTGGCCTTGGCCCATGTCGACGGCGAGCTGCAGGAAGTGGGCATCAGCCGCTACGCGGCTGCGGCCGAGACCGGGCAGTGCGAATGCGCGGTAACGGTGCTCGATGCCTGGCAGAACCTTGGATTGGGATCGCTGCTGCTCGGCCACCTGATCGATGCCGCCCGGGCCCATGGCTTCACGCAGATGTACTCGATCGACGCGGCCGCGAACGTGGCGATGCGCGACCTGGCACAGGCCCATGGCTTCACCACCTCGCGGGACCCGGACGACCCCAGCCAGGTCGTTCACCGTCTGGCCTTGGTCTGAGCTGCCTGCAGGTGGGTCATCTGGGGCTGCGAAGCGGCCCCAGCATTTGCCAAGCCCAACGGTGTAATTAGTGCTCCTCCCCCTGCCCCACCGGCACCGTCTGCAAGTGCTCCGGCACACACACCGACCAACCGAGCTCGAGGCTGATGCGCCGGCGCAAGGTATCGGCGGCGTGGGGCTCGCCATGCACCACGTAAGTCTGCCGGGGCGCGGTACGCAAACCCCGCAGCCACTGGATGATTTCGTCGGCATCGGCATGGGCGGAAAGATTCTCCATGGCGAACACCTGTGCGTTGATGGGGACGTCCATGCCATGCATGCGCACGCTCCTCGCCCCGGCGACGATGTCCGCCCCACGCGTGCCACCGGCCTGGAAGCCTGAGAACAGCAGGCTGTTGCGAGGGTTGGGCGCCAACGCCTTGAGGTGGTGCAGCACCCGCCCACCGGTCGCCATGCCACTGGCGGCGATGATCACCGCAGGCCCGCGCAACTGGTCCAGTTGGCGGGACTCGTCGACCGAGCGAACGATGCGCGTGCTCCGGTACATCGCCGCACACTCCTCGGCCGACAAACGGTGCTCGCTGTGAAAGCGCAGGTACAGCGCCGTGGCGTCGGTGGCCATGGGGCTATTGAGATAGACCGGGATATCGGGGATCAGCCCGTCCTTCTTCAGCTTGTAGAGGTAGTACATCAACAACTGGGCGCGCCCGACGGCGAACGAAGGCACCAGGGTGATGCCCTGGCGCAGCGAGGTCTGGTTGATGACATCCGCGATGTACTGCTCGGTCGAGCCGGCGGGGTGCTGGCGATCGCCATAGGTGGACTCCACCAGCAGGATGTCGGCCGCCTCGATGGGCTCGGGCGCATACATGACCGGGTCTTCCGGCCGCCCCAGGTCGCCGGAGAACACCAGCGTCTGGCCATCGACACTGAGCTCCACGCTGGCAGCGCCCAGAATGTGCCCGGCCGAACGCAGGTAGACGTGCACGCCAGGGGCGATCTGCACCCGTTGGTGCAACTCCAGCGGCCGTAACAGTTTCAAGGCGCGCTGGGCGTCCTCTTCGGTATAGAGGGCACGGGCGGGATGATGCTTGGAATAGCCCCGCCGGTTGGCATAGTCGGCTTCCTCCTCCTGCAGCCGTCCGCTGTCGAGCAGCAGTATCCTGGCCAGCTCGCAGGTGGCGGGGGTGGCGTAGACCGGCCCGCGATAGCCTTCCCGGGCCAGCACGGGCAGGTAGCCGCTGTGGTCCAGGTGGGCATGGGTCAGCAGCACCGCGTCGAGTGAATGCAGCGGCATCGGCAAGGGTTGCCAGTTGCGCAGCCGCAGCTGCTTGTAGCCCTGGAACAGGCCGCAGTCGACGAGGATACGGGTGGCACCGCGTTCGAGCAGGAACTTGCTGCCGGTCACCGTGCCGGTGGCACCGAGGAAGGTAAGCTGCATGGCATCGACCTCTGGGATCAGTCAGGCGTGGGTTGACCGCCAGGGCGCTACAGGCCATCGGACATGCCCGCCAAAGCGGCTCGTCCACGGATTATCGAAGCGCCGCCGCCTGCCGGCTTGATCCAGGTCAGAAAGGCTCGCGCCACACCGGAAACTTGATGCAGGTCAGGTCGCCCGGAGCCAGGCGTTCTACAACAACCTTGTTGCCGGCTGGGATCGAGCGCTTGGGAGCAGGGTATGAACAGCAAGCATGACGATGACGACCTGGCCTGCCCACATTGGGTCGAGGCCCTGGATGACGGAACACCGGTGTTGATCCGCCCCCTGCGCGAGGAGGACCGGGAGCGGGGGCGGCGTTTCCTCGGGGCGATGGCCCACGACGTGCGCCACTTCCGCCGCCTGGCAGGGTTCGATGGCCGCGCGCCGTCGATGATCGACCGGCTGATGGACGTGGACCCTCACGGGTGCAGGGTGTTCGTCGCCCTGGTGCATGACACAGGCCAATTGTGCCAGATCGGCTTGAGCCGCTACGCGGCGATCCCCGGCAGCCAGGACTGCACCTGCGCGGTGGCGGTGAGCGAGCCCTGGCGGCGCAAGGGGCTGGGCAGGCTGCTGATGCGGCACCTGATCGATGCCGCCCGGAGCGATGGCTTGCACGGCATGGTGTCGCGCGACCTGGCGGGCAACTACGGGATGCACCGGCTTGCCAAGGCGCTTGGCTTTTCTGCCCGTTACCTGGACGGGGATGTCTCTGAGATCATCCATGAACTCGCACTGCGCGAGTGAGTGTCGATGCGGGACGGGCGTCAATGCCGGTCAGTCACGCGGCATGGGGCTGCCTTGCAGCCCCTGTCACTCACACCACCGCCTGCTCCGGCGTGATCACCAGCACGCTGGTCGGCAACTTGTACAGCATCCGTTCGACCGTGCTGCCGATATACCTGGCGACGCCGCGATGGTGGGTCCGCCCCATCACCACCACATCGATATCGTGATGCCCGACGAACAACGTCAGTACCTTGGCCGGGTCGCCCATGATCATGTGGCAGCGCTCGGGAGGAATGCCATTGCGTTCGGCCAACTGATTGAACTCGTCACCCTGCGCCGCGTGCAAGGTCTCGGCGGCGTTGGCGTCGAACAGGAACGAACGCCGGGCAAGGGTCTCGGCCTCCTGGTACATGGTGCCCAGATCGTAGACGTAGAGAAGCTCCATCTGCGCATTGCATTGCAAGGCCAGCTTCAAGGCTTCGCTGATGATGCGGTCATTGAACCCTTCGTACTGGTCTTGCGGCCGCGACAGGTCCACAGCCGCCAGCACCCTGCGCGGGAGGGCATGCCGGGTGGCACAGACGAAGTGCAGCGGCACCCGGCACTCGCGCAGCAGCCGGACATCGAGCGTGGTGAACAGCGCCCGCTGCAGGCGCGACGCCTGCTCGATATCCTTGATGAGCATGGCGAACGGATACTCGCGCAGGTGGGCGAGGATTTCATCGAGCACATCCTGCACCCAGACGACCTCGGTGGTCACCGTGAGCCCGTTGCGGCGCAGCGGCACGGCCTGGGTCTCGAGCCATTGGCGGTGTCGCTCCAGGTAGCCCTGGCGCATCGCCGCCAGGGCCTGCTCATCCACCAGCCCGGCCGTGGCCAGCCCTTCGAGGTAGTCGAACGCCACGATGTGCAGGGCCATGCCCTTGGCCTTGGCCAGGGCCGCGGCCCGTTCGTGGGCGGGGGTATGCTGCATCAGCGGGGAGGCGATGAGCAGCAGTCGTTGTTGGTCGGCCATGGCGCACCTCATGCTCGGGAGTCGTGCTTCGATGCTGCGCCTCCGCCCTGCTGCCCGCTTGACCTGTATCAAGATCGCATCGGCACCTAGCGGGCCGACATACGGTCGCGCGCGACCGGCCAATCCCGAGCGAAACATTGACACCGGTCAATGGATGCCCAGGGTTTTGGCGCACGCTAGGTGAACATTTCGAATGCCGATCACGGATCAGGAGGCGTTGCCATGGCTCGCATGAAAGCTGCGATCTTCGTCGACAAGAACAGAATCGTGCTGGACGAGAAACCCATTCCCGACGTGGGCCCCCTCGATGCGCTGGTGCGGATCACCACCACCACGATCTGCGGCACCGACGTGCATATCCTGCGTGGCGAGTACCCCGTGGCCAAGGGCCTGACCGTCGGCCACGAACCGGTCGGGGTCATCGAGAAACTGGGCGCCCAGGTCCAGGGCTTCAGCGAAGGCCAGCGGGTCATCGCCGGGGCGATCACCCCCAGCGGCCACAGCAACGCCTGCCTGTGCGGCTGCGCCTCCCAGGATGGGCCCGGCACCCGGCATGGCTTCAAGGCCACCGGGGGCTGGAAGTTCGGCAACATCATCGACGGTTGCCAGGCCGAGTACGTGCTGGTGCCCGACGCCATGGTCAACCTCTCGCCCATTCCCGACGGGCTTTCCGACGAGCAGGTGCTGATGTGTCCGGACATCATGTCCACAGGCTTTTCCGGCGCCGAACGCGGTGGCGTGAAGATCGGTGACGCGGTCGTCGTGTTCGCCCTCGGCCCCATCGGCCTGTGCGCGGTCGCCGGGGCACGCCTGATGGGCGCCACGACCATCATCGGCGTCGACTCGATCGCGCCACGCATGGCCGTGGCACGCCAGCTCGGCGCGACCCATGTGGTCGACTTCAAGCAGGGCGACGTGGTGGAACAGATCATGGCCCTCACCGACGGCCGTGGGGTCGACGTGGCGATCGAGGCCCTGGGCACCCAGGCGACCTTCGAGTCGGCCCTGCGCGTACTACGTCCAGGGGGCACGCTGTCGAGCCTCGGGGTCTACGCCAGCGACCTGCGCATTCCGCTGGACGGTTTCGCCGCCGGGCTCGGCGACTACAGCATCGTCACCACCCTCTGCCCGGGCGGCAAGGAGCGCATGCGCCGCCTGATGCAAGTGGTCGCCAGCGGCCACGTCGACCTGTCACCGCTGGTGACGCACCGCTTCAAACTCGACGATATCGAGGCGGCCTATGAACTGTTCGCCCATCAGCGCGATGGGGTCATGAAGGTGGCGATCACGCCCTGAATCCTCCTGCCACGCTGGGCATGGACGCTGTCACGCTTCATCGAATGTGCATGTACAGGTACGTCTGAACCTCACAGGCCTTGGCCTGGCGCAACCACGCGGAGGATGGCCGATGAACGTCTATATCGAGAAGCACCCACGACAGGGCCGTTGGTGGGTGCACATGGACCTGTGGCGCGTGGCCTTCAACAGCCACGAGGAGGCTCGCCAGTTCGTGGAACGCTTGAACAGCCGCCTCAACGCCCCGCATTCCCTGACGATGATCGCTCCTTGCCCGGCCCCCCCGGATCACCTGCCCCGCCCAAGTGCCCGCACGCACCCGACGGAGGTCTGACATGTACGAGCGGATCAACGCCAGGCTCATCGAACAACCGCCCCAGGATGCCGCGGCCCCGCCGATCCACCTGCACCCGCTCGCCTCTGTCTGCAAGGGCTGCAGGGTCGGCTCGCTGTGCCTGCCCACCGGCCTGCCCGAGCAGGACAATGGCCGCTTCAGCGCGCTGATCGGCCAGCGCATCAGGGTCAGGAAAGGTTGCGGCCTGTACCACGCCAACGACCCGTTGCAGTACCTCTACGCGATACGCTTCGGCAGCTTCAAGACCAGCCTCACCAATGCCGAGGGGCAGGGCCTGGTCATCAACTTCTGGATGCCGGGCGATGTGATGGGGCTGGATGCGATCAGCACCAACCGCCATGTCTGCGATGCCATCGCCCAGGAAGACAGCGAGGTCTGCCCCATCCCCTACCAGCGCCTGGAAGCGTTGGCCCGTGAGTTCCCCTTCCTGCAACAAAGCCTGAACCGCCTGCTCAGCCGGGAAATCGTCCGCGAGCACGAGCGCGTGCTGATGATCTGCAACCTCACGGCCGAGGAACGTCTGGCGAGCTTTCTGGTGGGGCTGTCCAGGCGCTTCGTCAACCGGGGCTATTCGGCCCACGGTTTCGTCCTGCGCATGTCGCGGGAAGACATCGCCTCCTACCTGGGGCTGCGCCTGGAAACCGTCTGCCGGGGCATCGCGCACCTGCGGCAACTGGAAATCGTGCGCCTGCGTGGGCGCGTCGTGGAGATCCTCGACCTGCCGGCGCTGATGGCGTTGGAACATGGCTACGGCAAGTCGCGGTCGCGCTCGGCGTGCGCCCGGCCCGCTGAGGACTGAGTGAAAAAAGACGACAGGTTCGCCCCCATGCCAGTCAGTGACGCTTAACTGACTGGCATGGGGGCGAACGTTCAGTTTTGCCCGATCACCTGGGGCGAACGCTTCAACACGCGCCGCTTGAAGTCGGTCACCAGCATCAGGAACAACAGGCAGAAGCCGATATAGCCATTGAGCACGTACACCACGTTGATCAACGCATCGAAGGGTACGTTCAAGCCCACGGCGGTGCCGACCACGCAGAGCACGCACAGCAGCCCACGGTGCCGGGCACTGAACTCATCCGGCGCGAAACGCTTCACCGGCGCCCACAGCAGCGAAGCCGCTGTGGTGTAGATGGCCGCGAAGATGACCAGCGTCACCAGGCCGGACAGACTGGGGCTCAGCTTTTCAACCAGGATCAGCGAAGGAATTTGCGCACTGGCCACATCCTCCAGGTGCGCCGCCAGGCCGAGCATCATGGCCAGGACCGCCAGGGAGAACAGCACCATGCCCAGGACGGCGCCGCCACCGGCCTCGGCGCGATTGTTGCTGGTGCTGCCCAGGTTGGTCATGAAGGCCGCCAGCCACATCATGCAGAAGCCGACATAGGACAGGCACGCCGTGAACCAGCTGCTGCCGGCCTGCAGGACGGTCTTGTCCTCCACCAGGGGCTTGAGCGTGGCCGGGTACTGCTCCAGGCCTTCAGGTGCCATGAGCACACCCGCCACGCCGATGACGATCGCCAGCACCGAGAGCAGCGGGCCGATGGAGCCCACCACGCTGATCAGGCGGTTGAAGCCGAAGAACAGCGTCACCAGGGTCAGCCCGCCCATGAGGACGCCGCCATACCAGTTGGGCCAGCCGAACTGCTGGTTCAGGGCCGCCCCCGCGCCAGCGATCATGACCCAGAACGACATGTACAGGAACAACACCGAGAAGTAGTCGAAGAACGTCCCGATAGGCTTGCCGCAGTAATACCTGAAGATGTCCTTGGGTGCGGAAAACTGTTGCTCGTAACCCGCCATGACAAAACTCAGTGCCACGTAGGTGAATAGCAGGAACATGAGCGCGATACTGGCCAGGCCGGCATATTCGTAGGCCACGAAGTACTGCATGATTTCCTGGCCCGTGGCGAAACCAGAGCCGATCAGCAGGGCGATACAGGCGCCACCAATGACGAACATTCGGGAAATGCGGGCGGGGGAATGTTGCTTATCCATTTTGACTACGTCCTCGTGCTTCTTTTTCTTATTGCTAGAAGTCGCTGTATTCCAGGCGCAGCAGGGCAGCGCGCAGCGCCCGAAGAACACTGGGTATGAAAGGCTTTTTTCGACAGTTGTAACGTGATCGAGCGGGTGGAAGGGCTGGGAGTGGTGGTTCTTCTCTTTGTTATCCAGCGTGGATTCGAAAGCAATGTACGTGCTGGTTTTGCCCACCGAACCTTCCGCTAACGCCGTTTGCGTGTCTGTTCGCGACACTTGGGAAGCGTGTACCAGAACGCGCCCTGCCACCTCAGGATGGGCGTTAAAAAAATAACGAATAACAATATAATTCCTTATTCTTTTTTGACCTGACAAAAATCCTCTATAACGCCTTCAACTGTACAGCCGCCAACATCCGGCCAACTGTTTGCAGCGCAACACCTGACCAACACGCCTGCCCCACGGCGCAACACCACCGCCTACTGCAGACCCGGCGTAACACGTTGATTCAAAAGACAATTCAAACCCGGCACGACGATTGCTCAAGCAAAGTCCCCTGCTCACCCAGCACCGGAGACCTGCCCATGAACGCCCCCTTGAACGTCGTAGCCCTCTCCGGAGGCACCGCCCGTCCCTCTCGTACCCAGGCCCTGACCGAGGCGATCCTCGCCGAACTGGCCGGGCACCTGCACATCAAGCCCCATCTCATCGAACTCGGCGAAATCGCCCGACCGCTGGGCGGCGCCCTGTGGCGCCGCGAGCTGCCCGACCACGTGGAGCAGAAATTGCTGCAGGTGGAAAACGCCGACCTGCTGGTGGTGGCCTCACCGGTCTACCGCGGCAGCTTTCCCGGCCACTTCAAGCACCTGTTCGACCTGATCGACCAGGACGCCCTGGTCGACACCCCGGTGCTGCTCGCCGCCACCGGGGGCAGCGAGCGCCACGCGCTGGTCCTGGATCACCAACTGCGCCCGCTGTTCAGCTTCCTCCAGGCCCTGACCCTGCCCATCGGCGTCTACGCCAGCCAGGCCGAGCTGCAGGACTACCAGGTGTCCAGCCCGGCCCTGGCAGCGCGCATCCGCCTGGCCGCCGAACGCGCCGTGCCGCTGTTCGCCGCGCACCATCAGTTGCGCAAGAGCGCCTGAGGAGCCGCCATGAATGCACCTGCGACACCTGCCCAACGCCCAGCCCTGGCCATCGCCCGCGAGCTGGCCGGGCAATTCGCCCAGACCGCCGTCGAGCGCGACGAACGCGGCGGCACGCCCAAGGCCGAACGTGACGCCCTAAGGGCCAGCGGCTTGCTGTCGCTGGCCATCCCGGCCGCATACGGCGGCCAGGGCGCCAGTTGGCGCGACACCTTCGAGGTGGTGCGCGAGTTCGCCCGGGTCGACAGCTCCCTCGCCCACGTGTTCGGCTTCCATCACCTGATGCTGGCCACCGTGCGTCTGTTCTCGCGCCCCGAGCAGTGGCAGCCATGGTTCGAGCAGACCGCACGCAAGCACTGGTTCTGGGGCAATGCCCTCAACCCGCTGGACACCCGCACGGTGGTCAAGCACTTCGATGGCTGGTGCGAGTTCTCCGGGCAGAAGAGCTTCTGCTCCGGCGCCAGCGACTCGGAAATGCTGATCGCCTCGGCGGTGGACGAACGCGCCGGCGGCAAGTTGCTGATCGCCGCGATCCCCAGCGGCCGCACCGGCATCACCCTGCACGACGACTGGAACAACATCGGCCAGCGCCAGACCGACAGCGGCGGCGCCACCTTCGAGCGGGTACGGGTCGAGCATGGCGAACTGCTGCTCGACCCAGGTCCCCTGAGCACGCCATTCGCCGCCTTGCGCCCGCTGATCGCCCAGCTGCATTTCGCCAACCTGTTCCTGGGGATCGCCGAAGGTGCCTTCGCCGAGGCGCGCCAGTACAGCCTCAAGGAAAGCCGACCGTGGTTCCGCTCCAGCGCCGCCCACACCACCGAGGACCCGTACGTACTGCATCACTACGGCGAGTTCTGGGTGGGTCTGGAAAGCGTGCGCCTGCTGATCGAACGCGCCGCCAGCCAGCTCGATGCGGCTTGGGCCAGGGAACACGCGCTGACGGCGGAGGAACGCGGCGACCTGGCCCTGGCCATCGGCACCGCCAAGGTCGCCGCCACCCGCCACGGCCTGGACATCTGCAACCGCCTGTTCGAGGTCACTGGCGCCCGCGCCACCCATGCCTCGCTGCGCTTCGACCGCCACTGGCGCAACCTGCGCACGCAAACCCTGCACGATCCGGTGGACTACCGCCTCCACGAGCTCGGCGAGTGGGCCCTCGCCGGCAAGCGTCCTGCCCCGTCCTTCTATTCCTAAAAGGCACGTCCATGCAATTGCTGACCCTCCCCCCGTCACCGACACTGGCTACCTCGATCAGGGCGACCGCACAGGTCTTCGAAGACCCCAGATCACAGGCGCTGCTCGCCCATCTGCAACAGGTCGCCCCCAGCGAGGCCAGCGTCCTGATCATTGGCGAGACCGGCACGGGCAAGGAGCTGGTCGCGCGACACATCCACAACCTCAGCGGCCGGCACAACGGCCCGTTCGTCGCGGTCAACTGCGGGGCCTTCTCCGAATCGCTGGTGGAAGCCGAGCTGTTCGGGCACGAAAAAGGCGCCTTCACCGGCGCCCTGGCGTCCAAGGCCGGCTGGTTCGAGGAGGCCAACGGCGGCACCCTGTTCCTCGACGAGATCGGCGACTTGCCGCTGCCGATCCAGGTCAAGCTGCTGCGCGTGCTGCAGGAGCGCGAGGTGGTGCGCCTGGGCTCGCGCAAGAGCATCCCGATCAATGTGCGGGTGCTGGCGGCGACCAACGTGCAACTGGAGAAGGCGATCAACGCCGGGCATTTCCGCGAAGACCTGTACTACCGCCTGAACGTGGTGACCCTGCAACTGCACCCGCTGCGCGAACGCCCCGGCGACATCCTGCCGCTGGCCCGCCATTTCATCCGCAGCTACAGCGAGCGCCTGGGCTATGGCCCAGTGGATCTGAGCCCCAAGGCCCAGGCCAAGCTGGTCGAATACGGCTGGCCGGGCAACATCCGCGAGCTGGAGAACGTGATACACCACAGCCTGCTGACCTGCGGTGACGGTTTGATCCAGGCCCAGGACCTGCGCCTGTCCAACCTGCGCCTGGAACGCCAGGACGAGGGCTCGGCGGGGCCGGGTGAAGGCAATGGGGTGGACGACCTGCTGCTGCAGGCATTCAGCCGGTTGTACGAGGAGCAGCCCGGGAACCTCTACGAGAGGGTCGAGAATGCCCTGCTGCGCTCGGCCTACCGGTTCTGCCACTACAACCAGGTGCATACCGCGCAATTGCTGGGCCTTTCGCGCAACGTCACACGTACGCGGCTGATCGCCATTGGCGAGCTGGTGGTGAACAAGCGGCGGGGGCAGCTACAGCAGCCACTGGACAACCGGGTAATGCGCCTTTCGATCTGAGCGGCCGTGCTTTCGACGGTCGGGACCGCTTCGCGCCCGGCCTTCACCCCGCCAACCGCCGGAACACCAGCCCCGATCCCCCGCACAGCGCAGCACACAGCAACATCACCGTGGCAA
>NZ_JBCGFQ010000080.1:0-13481 GCF_040984075.1 Pseudomonas sp. I2 | reverse complement strand
GCGGCGTCGAGTACTGCAATGCCGTCAGGCTTTCAGTCTCTACCAGGTTGTCGCGGTCGATCATTGCCGTTCCGATGTCATCGGTGGCAACCACCTCCACAACACCCTCCGCCGACGCCGATGCCGATGCCGACGCCGATGCCGATGCCGACGCTGATGCTGATGCTGATGCTGACGCGGATGCCGACGCGGATGCTGACGCTGACGCTGACGCGGATGCTGACGCCGATGCCGATGCCGATGCCGATGCCGATGCCGACGCTGACGCCGATGCTGATGCTGATGCCGACGCGGATGCTGATGCTGACGCGGATGCCGATCTGGAAGCCTTCGACGACGTCGCAACTGCCGAACTGACCGTAACCCCGGTTACGACCAACACCGGGCTCGACAGCATGAACGTGTTCACGCTGCTGGGAGTAGGTGGCATTCAGCTCGGTGTGCCTGAGTTGTCGCAGGAGTTCACCGTAGCGGATGAAAGTACCGGCACCTTGAACCTGTCCTTCGGCTCCGGTGATCTTGCCTCCGTGCTGGGTAGCGGGTTCACTGCGGTACTCGAGGTCAGCGACGGAGCTGGCGGCTGGATTCCGGTAGACCAGGGAAGCGTAGGCGGTGGCTTGCTCGATCTGCTTGGGTTGTTCGGTTCGGGTAACACCAGCGCGAAAATCGAAGGCCTGGCAGCAGGTGAGTATCGCTTCACGCTCTCCATGGACCCCGCCCTGGTGGCAGTTGGCGCAAGCGCCACAGCACAACTGAGCGTCGATAACGCCAGCCTGGTCGATTTCACTGCAACAGGCGGTGAGGTCAGCGGCAATGTCATCACCGACGATGGCTTTGCAGGCGTGCCGGACTCCCCAGGTGCGGCAGGGGATGCCACGGTCACGGCCGTCAACGATGTGGAGATCGGTGACGATCCTGCGGTCGGTACCGTTGTGCACGGGCTGTACGGTGACCTGACGATCTTTGCCAATGGCGACTACAGCTACACGCCAAATGGCGATGTGGCGAACATCGGCAAGGTCGATACCTTCGAGTATCGGCTGGAGACAGCGGCAGGCGGCACGGCTTCGGCCACCCTCTACGTGCGCATCGACGGCAGCGACTCGACGGTGACCTGGAGCCCTGACGATCCGTCGGCGGAGGGTGTTGTGGAGGTGGTTGCCACCGATGACATCGGAACGGCAATGATCGACCGCGACAACCTGGTAGAGACTGAAAGCCTGACGGCATTGCAGTACTCGACGCCGCTGCTCATCGGTACCGGGAGAGGTACTGGCGCGGAGATCGTAGTGGAGGCCGATACTACGGCCGACCTTACCGTCAGTGTCCAGTTCTCCGGCGTTGGGTTGTTCCCGACAACCACACTCACGTTGGAGGTGTTCAACGGAACCAGCTGGGTGTCCACGGGCCAGACCACGACCAGCTCCAACTTCACCTTCACCGGGCTGGAGGCCGGTACGTACCGGGTGACCGGGGCAACGGGGGCCGTATCGTTGGCGGGTACGATTACCGTCAGCCAGACGCTGACCACCACCTATGCGAATGAGTTCGTCACGGGCGAGGCCATCGCTGCAACGGGCAACGTCCTGGCGCAGAGTGCTCACTCGCCGGCAGACAGCCTCGGCTCGACGCTGGCAGTGCTGAGTGTGTTGGTCGATGGGGTCTACGTCATACCGGGTCAAACCGGAGCCGTGGTGCAGGGTCAATACGGCACGCTGACGCTGCACGCGAACGGTGATTACGTCTACACGCCGACCCCAGGCCTGGCACTGGCTGACCTCGGCAACGTGGACAGCTTCAGCTACAAGATCACCGCACCGGGTGGCCAGGAGGACACCGCAACCTTGTACGTACGCCTCGACTCGCCGGATCTTGATTTTGTCTGGGACGATGACAATCCAGGCGATCCTGCCACCGAAGCCCCAGGCTTCGCAGCAGCCTCGCCGCTGGACGACGCGTCACACGCCACGATCGAGGGCGGCAACGAAGGTACCGCAAGTGCCGAAGGTGCTGATCAGACGGCAGCCCATGACACCGGGTTCGTACCGGTGGGTGGCGCGGCTGGCCCTGACACGCTGTTGTGGGAGGGTGACGATGCGACGATCAACTTGAGCTTGCTGGTCGGTAATGTCAGCGACATCGAGAGCATCGACCTGAACGACTTCAGCGCGGTCGAGCTGACCGTGAGTCTGGAAGACCTGGTGGCAGTGACGGCGCCCGAGACGGATAGATTGTTTATCCAGGGCGACGAGCAAGACAGCGTCCATCTGACCGGTGACTGGTCGATGGTTTCCACTCAACTGGAGAATGGACAGGAGTACGTGGTGTACGTCAGCCAGGAAGATGAAACCCATCAACTCTGGGTACAGAGCGGTATCAACGTGGTTTGACCATGTTGCAGGCGCAGAGCGTCAGGCCGTAAGGCCTGGCGTTCTCTGCTCATTCCGTTAGCCATCAACCGTAACGCCAGGGCGGCGTATTGCTCACCGCCCGGGCGTTACACCCTGACGTTGAGTGATGCCGTGCATGTTCCTGAAACCGAATGGGCTGCATGGCAAGTAAGCGCCAATCTTTTTCAGCCCAAGCTGATAATGGAGCATTACTTGAAACCCAAGGATCGGTTCGAGTTCCTGTTTGTGGCGTTGTTGGTCTTCGCCGTACAACCATTGAATATCGAGAGGGCCGTGGCACTGACACGTGACTACGAACCCGAACATATCAATTCCATCAGCCCAAGCGATGTGGGCAAGCATTTACCGGGTGACTCATTCGGTGCCGGCCAGGTGGCCGCCCCCAGGAATGTGGTGCCCGACAACCTCGACCTGTCGCGTGCCATCCAATTGGCCGTTGCCTGGCATCCTGCCATTGCAGAATCGATCGGTCAGCTTTACCAGCAACATGACAATGTCACCATCGCCCGGGCGGGTTATTACCCGCAGATTCGTGGCGGTTTCAACAGCGGTTATGACAGCGGCCTGACCGGTAATGGTCAAAGCCAGACCTTCACCCTGTCGGTCTCGCAGATGCTGTATGACTTCGGCAAGGTGGACAGTGCGGTGGACAGCGCAGTGGCCCGGGTCAATGGCCAGCAGGCTGCGGTCCTGCTGGCCATTGACCAGGTGGCGCGCGATACCGCCTTTGCCATGATCGAACTGCAGCGCTACCAGGCGTTGCTCGACATTTCTCGCGCGCAGGTCAAGGGGCTTACGGCCATCGCCGAGTTGGCCCAGCAGCGCAGCGATATGGGCGCCAGCACCCGCTCCGACATGATCCAGGCTCGCTCGCGGGTCGAGGCAGCCATTGCGACGCAACTTCAATACACCGCGCTCTACAAGCGCTGGCGCACGGCCCTGGGCAACCTGCTCGGTACGCAGGCCCCAGTCAGTGTCAGCACCGCGATGCCTGCCGCTCTGCGCCAGTCCTGCCAAGGCATCGATGCTGACCAGGTGCTGACACCATCATTGTTGATCGCCCAGGCTCAGCAGGCCGATGCCCAGGCGCAAATTGCCCTGGCGCGGGCCGAGGGGTTGCCGACGGTTTCGTTGGATCCTTCGCTGACCCAGTACCTGGACAGCAACGATGAGAATGGCACTGTCGGCGGGCGTGATCGCACGCGCTACGGGATCTTCATCAACGTGGAGGTGCCGCTGTACCAAGGCGGCGCCATCACGGCCCGCAAATCGGCGGCCGCTCAGGCGCTGCGGGCTGCCGAGGCGGCCAACGATGCCGCGCGCCTGGCCGTGCGCCAGGGCTTGCTCGAGGCTCGCGACCAGACCTCCAGCCTCGAGCAGCGGCTGTCGACCCTGGATTTTCGTGAGCGCAGCATTTCCGAAACCCGCGACTTGTATCGCCAGCAATACCTCGAGCTGGGCACGCGGCCGCTGCTCGACCTGCTGAACGCCGAGCAGGAAATCCACCAGGCTGCCATGGATCGGGCCAACACCCGCGCCGACCTGCATCGCCTGGAAATCGAGTGCCTCTATAACAGCAGCGCCCTGCGCACGGCGTTCAATCTGGACAGCAGTACGATCCAAGGTGTGGAGATTCGACCATGAACGATGCAGTGAACGTTGCGACCCCGAGCACCACTGACCCGCAGACCTTGGAGGTGGCTAACGCGCTCGACTACGAAGGCTGGCTGGAGGCGATATTGGCTGTCGCGCGGCACAATCGCTTGGATTGCTCGGCGCAGAATGTACGCATCGCCAGCCAGTGGAGCCAAGGGGCGAGTGTCGACCAGGTGCTGCGCCAGATGGCGCGCCAGGCTGGGCTGAGTCTGAAGATCGTCGCCTTCACCCCCGCGCTGCTGGCGCAGCGGCGCCTGCCCCTGGTGCTGCAGTTCGACGATGGCCAGATCGGCGTGCTGCAGACGATCAGCGACGACGAACTGGGGATCGTCTACAGCGGTGACCAGGGCCTGCAAAGCCACATCAACCGTACGGACCTGGTCAATGCCGTGCGCAAGGTCCTGATTCTGCGACCGGCGCAAGCGGTCAGGGATTCCCGGGTCGACGATTACATCAAGCCTTACGAGAAAAGCTGGTTCAGGAACATCATCCTGCGCGACTTGCGCCCGTATGGCCATGTCATGTTGGCGTCGCTGGCGGCGAACGTCCTGGGGTTGGCCGGGGTGCTGTTCTCGATGCAGGTGTATGACCGTGTGGTGCCAGCCGAGTCGATGCCGACCCTTTACGTGCTGTTCGGTGGGGTGATGCTGGCGTTGTCTTTCGACTTCATCTTGCGCATCACACGCGTGCGGATCACCGACCTGCTGGGCAAACGCGCAGACATGCGGGTGTCGGACCTGGTCTTCGGTCATGCCATTCGCCTGCGTAATAGCGCCAGGCCGAAATCCACCGGTTCGTTCATCTCGCAGTTGCGCGAGCTTGAACAGCTTCGCGAGCTGATTACCTCGAGCACCGCCAGCGCCTTGGCCGACCTGCCATTCTTCCTGATGTTCCTGGTGATCTACTGGTTCATTGCCGGGCCGCTGGTGGCCGTGCCGCTTGGTTCTGTGTTGTTGCTGTTGATCCCGGGGGTGTTGTCGCAGCGCAGCCTGGCCAGGCTGGCCAACCAGTCGATGCGTGAAAGTTCGCTGCGTAGCGCCATGCTGGTGGAGACTGTGCAAGGCCTGGAAGACATCAAGATGCTCCAGGCCGAGCAGCGTTTCCAGCAACAATGGAACCACTACAACGCGACCGCTGCCGAGGCTGGCTTGCGCTTGCGCACGCTCACCAACGGGCTGGTGACCTGGACGCACAGCGTGCAGGGCGGCGTATTCGCGGTGGTGGTGGTGTTCGGTGCGCCAATGGTGATGGCGGGCGACATGACCACCGGTAGCCTGGTCGCTGCATCGATCCTGGCTTCGCGCATGGTGGCGCCGATGTCGCAGATCACCGTCGTGCTGACGCGTTGGCAACAGGCCAAGGTGGCCCTGCAGGGTTTGCATCGGATCATGCAGATGCCGGTCGACCAGGCCGATGGCAGCAAGCGTGTGCACCTGCCTGTGGTCCGTGGCGACTATGAGTTCAAGCAGGCGGTGTTCAAGTACAGCGAGGATGCACCCGTGCCGCCCTTGACGGTCAAGGACTTGAAGATCGCTCCGGGCGAGCGCATCGCGGTGCTTGGCCGTAATGGCGCGGGCAAATCGACCTTGCTGCAGGCGATGGCCGGCATGATCGATCTCAGCTCAGGGTCGCTGACGCTGGATGGCGTCGGCTTGGGTCACATCGACCCGGCCGATGTGCGCCGCGACGTGGGCCTGCTGACCCAGAACTCCCGGCTGTTCCACGGCACCTTGCGGGAAAACCTGGTGATGGGCACGCCCCACGCCAGCGACCAGGAGGTTCTCGACGCCCTGGCGCTGACCGGGGCGCTGGAGTTCATCAGCAAGCTCCCGCTGGGCATGGACCACATGATTCTGGAAGGTGGGCTCGGCCTCTCCGGTGGCCAGCGGCAGTCGCTGTTGCTGTCGCGGCTGATCATTCGCCAGCCGCAGATCGTGTTGTTGGACGAGCCTACCGCGGCACTGGACGATGTCAGCGAGCGCAAGCTGATCCAGAGCCTGGCGCAATGGGGTGCGCAGCGCACGCTGATCATCGCTACGCACCGGATGAGCGTGCTTAGCCTGGTGGATCGCATCATCGTCGTCGACAACGGTTCGGTGGTGATCGATGACACGAAGGACAACGCCATTGCCCGGCTTTCCAAACCCAGGAACCCGGTGCAGTGAGCCGGCTGCCCATGCAATTGACTGCACAGAAGGATAGCGCTGATGGCCAATGAAATGAGTGCTTCGAGGTGGCGCCAGGGGCAGGTCCAGGTGCCTCTGCTCGATGCGTCCCAGGGCGACGACCTGTCCCGCGACGACAGCCTCGATGACGCGACGGTGGTGCGTTCGATGCGTATCGTCTGGTACCTGGCATTGATGCTGCTGGCGTTCGGGATATGGGCCTACCTGTTTGAAATAGACGAAGTGTCGACCGGCACCGGCAAGGTCATTCCGAGTTCGCGCGAGCAGGTCATCCAATCGCTGGAGGGGGGCATCATTGCCGAGCTCAACGTGGCCGAAGGGGATATCGTCGAACAGGGCGAGATCCTCGCCAAGCTCGACCCGACCAAGACTGAGTCCACCTTCGGCGAGAGTGCGGCCAAGTACCGCGCGGCCCTGGCCAGCGTTGCCCGGTTGCAGGCGGAGGTGAATGGCACCGCGCTGACATTTCCCGAGGAACTCAAGGCCTATCCAGCGCTGATGGCGGCCGAAAGCGACCTGTACCAGACCCGGCGCAAGGGGCTCGAAGAGTCTCAAGCGGGAGTCAGGACCTCCCTGGCGCTGGTGCGCAGCGAGTTGGAGATCACCGAGAACCTGGCCCGTGTCGGTGCCGCGAGCAACGTCGAGGTGCTGCGCCTGAAACGGCAAAAATCCGAGCTCGAGCTCAAACTCACCCAGTCCCGCTCCGAGTACTTGGTGCGCGCCGGCGAGGAGCTGGCCAAGGCCAACTCCGATGTGCAAACCCTGTCGTCGATCCTCAAGGGGCGTTCCGACTCGGTTTCGCGCCTGACATTGCGCTCGCCGGTGCGCGGGATCGTCAAGGACATCGAGGTCACTACCATCGGCGGGGTCATTCCTCCCAATGGCCGTCTGATGCAGATCGTGCCGATGGACGATCAGTTACTGATCGAGGCGCGCATTTCACCTCGCGACATCGCGTTCATCCACCCCAACCAGGACGCCAAGGTCAAGATCACGGCCTACGACTACGCCATCTACGGCAGCATGGATGGCAAGGTGGTGACGATTTCCCCCGATACCATCCAGGACGAAGTCAAACCCGAGGTGTTCTATTACCGCGTGTTCATTCGTACCCACGACAACGAGCTGCACAACAAGGCCGGCAAGGCGTTTCCTATCGTGCCGGGAATGATCGCGACAGCGGATATCAAGACCGGTCGCAAGACCGTGCTCGATTACCTGATCAAACCCATGAATAGGGCGCGTGAAGCCCTGCGCGAGCGCTAGGCGGTTCCCAGCCTTCGGGGCGGGTTGCCGCACAGAGAAGATGCAGCTTCCAGCTCTCGGCCAAATCAATGAGTGATGTTCTGTCTGTGGGGGAGTGATCGCATGTTCGGATCGAGCGTCGTGCGCTGGCTGTCATGCCTGGTCCTGGTGTTCAGTGCACCTCTGTTGGCCCGGGGCGTGGAGGATTCGCCGCTGCTGTGGAACACCCCGGCAGACCAGGTCCGTTGCGTCGATTCAGCCTCGGCCCTGTGGGTCGAGTTCGCCAGTGGCCAGGCCTGTATCCGTTACTTCAGTGCTTCGCCGCTCCAGGGAGCGCCGGTGGTGATCGTGATGTTTCACGGTGATCGCACTATCGAAATGCACCGTGCGCCCCAGGCCATTGCCGGCAATACCCTGCGGGCCAAGGACCAGCAGGCGGCGGCCCTGAGCCGGCGTGCCGGCGTACCGGTGGTGATTGTCGCGCGGCCGGGCACCTATGGCTCGAGTGGCAATCATGGGCAGCGCCGCCAGGCCAGCGAGTTCCAGGCATTGGATGCGGCACTCGACCAGTTGCGCCAGCATCATACCATCGGGCGTTTCGTGCTGCTCGGGCACAGCGGCGGGGCGACGGTGGTGGCCGCTCTGATGACGTTGGGGCGCAAGGATGTCAAATGCGCGGTCATGACCTCAGGGGCGTTCGCCCTGCTCGAGCGCGCGCAGATGATTCGTCGCAGCAAAGGCCTGCCCGCCCGCGATGGGCGCGACACCAATGGCCTGTTGCATCCTTATGATCCCTTGCAGCACATCGATGGCATCGCCCGGGTGCCTGGTCGCCCCTTGATCTTGATAGGTAACCGCAAGGACCAGGTTTCCCCCTTTGTCTTGCAGGAAAGGTTCTACCAGGCGTTGCGCGATGCGGGACTCGAGGCCCGATTGATCGAAGCGCCGGCTTTCGGCCCGGCGTTTCATCAACTGCGCGACGATATCGGGCTGAAGACTGCGGCCCAGTGCGCCCAGCCTTGAAACCAGGACCCACTGTACCTGCGAGTCCTTGTTTCAAGCTTCAAGGCGTGCCGTCAGAGCGCCGCGACACGTTGTTGGGCGTGGGTGAGTGAGTCGACCAATTGCGAGAGGCCGGTGCCGCCAGAGCTCTTCACCAGCACCCAATCGCCCTTGTGGAACCAGCGTTCGGCATGCTCGGGCAGTTTGTCCAGCAGGGCGTTGACGTCCTCGAACCACTCGATGCTCAAGCGGTCGCGTACCTGCACATAGAGCGCATGCATCAGCGGCCCACAGAGCAGGGTATGCCGTGGCGCTGCCGCCAGCAGGTGTTCGGCCAGGTCCAGGTGATAGCGTTGGCTCTCTGGCCCCAGCTCTAGCATGTCCCCCAGGACCGCAACGCGCTGATTGGCCCGGCCAGGCAGTTCCGCGAGCATTCTCAACGAGGCCCCCATCGATCCCGGGTTGGCGTTGTAGGCATCGTTGATCAACTGGTAGTCGCCGTCCCCGCAGGGGATGGTCAATGTGTTTCCGCGCCCGTCGACCGCCTCGAATGTCTCCAGGGCAGCTTGTGCCTGCTCGATGGGCAAGCCAGCGGCAATCAGCGAAGCCAGCACCGCCAGGGCATTGAGCACCATGTGCCTGCCGCGGGTACGCAGCGTGAAGCGCAATGGCGTACCTCGAAGGCTGGCATTGACCAGCAGGTGAGACGCTGTCGCGTGGCAGTCGATCACCCGTAGGTCGGCGTGGGTATGCTCGCCGTAGCTGAGCTCGCTCAATTGCGCTCGCTTGGCGGCGTCAGCGAACACTTGGTAGTACGGCATGTCGCGGTTGAGCACCGCATGGCCACCGGGCGCCATGGACCTGAAGATGGCGCTTTTCTTGCGGGCGAGGTTGGCCAGGGTGCCGTGGTATTCCAGGTGCGCCGGCGCCAGGCTGGTGACGACGGCGATGTGGGGGCGAACCAGGTCGGAGTTGATGGGCATCCTGCCAACAGCCATTTCCAGGACCCAGAAGCGTGCCGGGTCGGTCATGCAGGCCAGGTTCCAGGCGATCCCGTGGGGCAGGTTGGCGTTGCCTTCGGTCTGCGCCACCGTGTCGAGCTGTTGCAGGGCATGGGTGAGCATGGCCACCACGGTGGTTTTGCCGGCGCTGCCGGTTACCCCGAATACCTGGCCGCTGAAGGTCCGCCGGGCGTAGCGCCCCAGGTGCAGCATGGCATCGGCGGTGTCCGGGACTTGCAGCACCGGCAGGCCGGCGTCGAGGTAGGGCGTGGGGTCGACGCAGACAAAGGCCGACGGACGCTGGTGTGGGGCGGCCTTGGCCCACAGGCGCGCCAAACGGGCCTCATTGACACCCACCTTGCCCGGATGCCTGACCAACATGCGTTGCGGTTTGAAGTACGACATGGACGGGGCCAGCCCGCTGGCTTGCCAATCCGCCGCAGGCGCTACCACCCAAGTGCCGCCGGTGGCTTGCACGACATTTGCCGCATCCCAGTGCCAGCCGCCGGTGCCATGCTGCTTCTGCGCCAGGGCGCAGTGGACCTGCGGTGCGCCATCGAGCAGGTAGCGGTGATAGGCAATGAGCCCGGAGAGATAGTGTTCGACATCGTCGATACGCACGCGAAAGGCATGATGGCGAATGAAGAACGAGCCGACGATGCGTGCCGGATTACCAAAGAACATCGCTATTTCCGGCCAAAAGTAACCGTTCAGCAAATGCCCGGCGCGGTGGTGCAAGGCTCGGTAGAAGGCTTGCAGGTCGACCTCCTCGAGCAGGTGACGCAGTGCAGGCAACTGCTCGAGGCGTTGTAGCATCTGCTGTGCCGCCATCATCAGTTCCAGCAGGGTCGGGAAGGTAGTGATGCGCTGCTGCACGAAGCCCAGGTAATCGACGAAGTTGTTCAGGCCGAAGCGGAAGTATTTTTCCTCTGGCCGGTAATGGGTCAGCTCGTTGACGCAGTAGCTCAACCAGTGGTCGTGCGCGCGCCAGTGTTCCTTGGCGATGAAATGATCGAAGGCCTTTTCGACGACCTGCAGCCAACGCTTGTCGCCTGTCAGGCCGTAGAGGCGCATCAGCCCGAATGCTGCTTCACCGTCGTAGTAGATGATCCGGAAGGGCTCTTTGACACTCAGGTCCCTGGCATGCAGAAC
The DNA here is from genome assembly GCF_040984075.1 of Pseudomonas sp. I2. Lineage (NCBI taxonomy): Bacteria > Pseudomonadati > Pseudomonadota > Gammaproteobacteria > Pseudomonadales > Pseudomonadaceae > Pseudomonas > Pseudomonas sp. I2. The sequence continues at coordinate 2,828 of NZ_JBCGFQ010000080.1, read as the reverse complement.
GTGGTCGAAGCTGCCGGTCTGCGGGTCTTGCATCCAGGCAATGCCATTGGCCAGCGCTTCGAGCAACGGCTGGTAGTCGCGGTTGCCGGTGACTTCGCTGTATTTCACCAGGGCCAGCAGGCAGACCGCATTGCCCCCCAGCTTGATTTCGTCGCCGGTGTCCACCAGGAAAGCGGCGGCGCTGCCATCGGGCAGGGTGTAGGGTTTGATCAGCGTCTGCGTGAGGTGATCGAGGGCGCGGCCTATCGATGCCCCGAGGGTGTCATCCTGGGTCAGCGCCCAGGCTTCGACCATGGAATAGGCCGTGCTGGCGTGACGTAGGGTGTTGTAGTTCTGGATCGTACGGTCAAAGCAGGGGAAATAGCCGTAGACGAACTGTCCGCTGTCCTTGACCTGGCGCGAGAGAAAGCCTGCAGCCGTCACGATGCTTTCCCGCACCTGGCCGGCGTCCAGCATGCCCGTCTTGCGTCGTCCGACATCGGGCCCATTGCTGTTGAGGGCATGGGCAATACCGTCTTCGGCACAAAAAACACCTTGGGTCTGGAACAGGTAGACGGGGGCTTCGGGGTGGGCTTGTGCGTATCGGGCTGCCGCCAGCGCTGGCGAACCGGCAAAGCGTTTTTTCACGTAGACCGAAAAATTGCCCAGGTTGAAGCTGGCACAAGGAATGCTGGAGCCGCCGTACAGGATGGCGTTGGCGTTGATTTCCTGTTCGGTGAGGGCGATCTCCAGTCCTTGGTCGAAGGCGATACCATAGCGGAAGTAGTTGCGCTTGTGGCGCTTGAGGCGCTCCTGCAATTGCGCCCATGTCAGCGTGGTGAGGTTGACTGCACGCTCGACCCGGAGCCACAGCGGCCCGGAGGGCTGACCCTGCCCGGGCGAGGCCTGCAGCGCCGGAAACTTTGATAGTGCTTGGCTCCAGGCGGTCTCGAAACTGTCCGCGGTGACGTGGAACACCTTGGCGCGCTGGCTACTGTCGCTGAGGGAGAAGAACAGCGTACAGGCCGGCGGGGCATCGGCAATGAGCGCTGCTGTCTGGCGTTTTAAAAAATCGTAACACGCTGTTAGTTGCTGTTTCAAAGACATAAGAAAATCCATTGTCAATGTCGGATGAAGACAGGTTGTTTGTTATGTGAACATTATCTCGTTCGGTATTCGAACACGCCTTTGAACATTAAGGCCTTCCTGCGTCCAAGCAAGGTCTGGCGTTGCAAAGTGTGAGTGTGAGCTTCGTCACATAAAAGACCGGCATGCACTTATACATGAATAAGCACGTTGAGCAGTCTTGTTGAGTCTTGAAATGGAACTTCCGTTCTAGTTGAGCGGAAGCGAATCATCTTGGGCTCTTTCCTTGGGGGGAAAGCCGCTGGGTTGCTCATGCTCGTTCAGGTGATTCTTTATGAGTTTCCTGAGGATCTGCGATACGGTGAGGTCGACGGTCGCAGAAAGATCCTCTAGTTTTTTCTTGGTTGGCAGATCGATCAAGATCGTGAGGCGAACGGTCTTTTTGTGCATGTGCGGTTCCTTTCTCTTCCGCAGCAGATACTCATGCTGCGGTCGGCTCTCCAGTGCCTGATGAATATGAGGCTTGACATGGAACTTCCGAGGCTCCGTGGGGACTATAATTCAACCGTGACAGATTTTCTACATGACTTAAAGCGCGTGTAGGCAATCATGTGTTGAATCGGTGTGCCCATATGAGTGCCTTGTCCAACCGCACTCATGCCGCCGCGAGTGAATGTCCACAAGTTTCGAAGACATTCGTTCTGTTGGCGAACGGTCTCGTCGAATGGTCAATGAACCTTTGTATACTGCACGCCTTGTTGCAGGAGTAATCATGAGTTCGTTGCCCATCGATGCCGCCTTGCCGGCCCTTTTGAAAGCCCTCGGGGAACGTCACGAGGTCGTGCTCCAGGCGCCGCCAGGTGCCGGTAAAACCACTCGCGTTCCGCTGGCGCTCCTTGACGAACCTTGGCTCAAAGCGCAGACCATCATCATGCTCGAACCCCGGCGTCTGGCTGCACGCGCCGCAGCCGAGCGGATGGCGGCTGAACTCGGCGAGCGGGTAGGGGAGACGGTGGGTTACCGTATCCGCCTTGAAAGCAAGGTAGGCCCGAAGACACGCATCGAAGTCGTGACCGAAGGGATCCTGGCAAGGAGGCTGCAAGACGACCCCTCGCTGGATGGTGTGGGCCTGGTCATCTTCGACGAATTCCACCTTCGCAACCTGGACGCGGACCTGGCCTTGGCGCTCACGCTCAATGGGCGCGAACTCTTTCGCGATGATGTCCCGCTGAAGGTCCTGTTGATGTCGGCAACGCTGGACGGGGAGCGGCTTTCCCGACTGCTCGACGATGCCCCCATCGTGACCAGCGAAGGCCGGATGTACCCGGTCACGACGGTCTGGAGCAAACCACAGCAGCCGGGTGATTACATCGAGCCCCGGGTCATCGCCGCGTGCCTCGATGCACTTGAAGAGCAGACCGGCAGCATGCTTGTCTTTCTGCCCGGCCAGGCAGAGATCCGTAGGGTCCTCACTGGCCTGCAAGACAGCCTCGATGACCCTCAAGACATCCTGCTCTGCCCACTGCATGGTGAACTTGATCTCGACCAGCAGCGAGCGGCAATCGACCCAGCCCCTGCTGGAAAACGCAAAGTGGTGCTCGCCACGAACATCGCGGAAACCAGCATCACCATCGACGGCGTGCGCGTGGTGATCGACGCAGGCCTTGAGCGTGTGCCCCGGTTCGATCCACGAAGTGGCATGACCAGGCTCGACACACAGCGTATTTCCAAGGCGAGTGCCACGCAGCGGGCGGGGCGGGCAG